>CAYXPB010000249.1:0-7774 GCA_964466645.1 uncultured Acetivibrio sp.
AAGTACATATGTACCTATATCACGACCATCCATCACAACACTACATTTTGATGCAATCTTTCTCTGAAGCTCAACCATCTTTATTCTTACTTCCGGTATTACAGCCACATTAGATGCCCCTAATGACATCTCCGGAGTCCTAATAAAATCACTTACATCTTCTCCATCTAAATATATTCTCTGTTCTTCATCTATATATTCAACTTTAATATTTATATCTTTGACAAGTTCTGATAACTTTTCTCCGTCACTAGTGTCTATATTTTGCCTAATAGCTTTAAGAGCTACTGCTCTATACATAGCCCCTGTATCTAGGTAAACTATTTTTAGCTTTTTTGAAATCAATTTAGCAATTGTACTTTTACCTGCTCCTGCAGGTCCATCGATAGCAACCGCTACATTTTTGTTACTTTCCATGCTAAATCTCCTAATGTTTATTTATTATTTCCCTTTCAAAGGGAATGAAAGAAAAAATGTGGGATCAAAGTTGCCCCGAAATTTATTCGATTTTTATATCAGGTCTTAATACTTTTGCATTATTTAAATATATGTGTCGGATCTCATCATTTGTCTTGTTCGTATTAAAATGCAACAAAACCCTTATGCACTTTTCAAGGCTTCCCGGCACCGGAATTTCGTTTGTACACATTAGTGCAACGCTTGTCCAACCGAGATTTCTAGCAGCAATAGCTGGAAATGTCGCATTCAAATCATTAGTTACCGTAAAAATTATACTAATAATGTCTTCTTTTTTCAATTTATTTTTATTAATAATTTCAACAAGAAGCTTTTCTGTCTCACGAAGCATCTCGACTGCATCGTTATTTTCGACAGTTGTAGCGCCTCTAATAGCTCTAACCATAAACTTTACCTCCATTATACCATACTACAACTTTTAACAATTTAAATATTATAATTATACAACTCTGTGCCCAATTCCTATTGAAACTTCATTCAAATGAAGAAGACCAATCCCGAAAAATATCGCAACACTTATATGGTTTTTATACCTTGCAATACCTATTTTGCCTCCGACATTTAATCCTAATGCCTTGGGCATTATTTGGGTCAAGGCCTCTCTTGTTGCACCAGCAACAGCACCCTCTTCAGTATGGCAGTCTGTAATCACACCTTCTCTTTTCGAAGATACTACCGCTCTTTCAACAATCTTCATAACAGAAGTTATAAACTCCCCTCCATAATCAACAGCACAAGTATGTATACCAATATTAAGAAAATCAGTCTGGTATAATTTTTCTTCTTGTCTATCTGTAGTCAGGGCAATTTTAATTGCTGCCGACGCTATCTCCTTACTTCCAAAGGTTTTTAACTCATTAGGTTCTTTACCCATATTTTATCCATCCTATATTATTATGATAGCAGCATATACTATTTCAAAAAACGTATTGCAAAAAATGTTAATAAAAAGAGTCTATACAATTTTGTGCCTACGTTCCCATTTTTTGATTCGTTTAGAAGAATAAATTCAAACCCAAAAATGAAACTTACATGGTTAATTATAAACCACTTTATATATTATATAGTAATAGTTGTTTTAAGACAATAAAAATTATTCATAAAGGTTACTCGATTGAAATCCTTGTTATTTCTTCTATATTTGAATTAACCTTTATTTTTTTACCAACCTCTACTCCAGATAAATTTTCGCTTGCTGAAATAATTTCGAGTTCTGTCTCATATTCTGTCGAACTCGCATCAACTTCTATCACATCGCCATCTTTTACAGAAAGTGTTATACGATTTTGATTGAATACTGCAACTTCATCTCCATTAACTAGTAACCTTAAATCTTCATTATTTTCACTTTCCAAAAGCGCAATAGAAATTTCACCTTCTCTATACAGATATTCTTCTGAGGCTAAAGGCCTTCCGTCAGCGCCTTCGTCTTTTACAAGGTAATTTCTTATCGAAGGATTAAGCAACGTCCCCTGAACAAAAATAATCGCTATAAAAATACAGACGAAAGCAAAAAACAAAATTTTCTCAATACCGTAGTTTATAAAACGCATTGCAGATTTTTGGCTGACTTTTTTCTTTTCCTTCCGAGCTCTAAATACAACAATTTTCATTATAATAATCTCCCGCACATTATAATTATCACCATATAAATAATATGCTAAAACGATCAAGAAAATTCACTTAGCTCATAACTTTTCGTGTTTTTACAAAAATAAGTTTTTATAAATTCTTATAGTCTTAAAAAATACTCTTAACAATTCATGCCCGCTAAATAGCCTGTTGAAAATGCAATTGTGAGATTAAACCCACCGGTATAAGCATCAACATCAATTACTTCACCTGCAAAATAAAGCCCTTTAATTAATTTTGATTCCATAGTCGAAGGATTTATTTCATTAGTTGAAATTCCTCCTGCCGTGACAATTGCTTCGTCAATGGGTCTTGCTTTTACTATAGTAAGTTTGAATTTTTTCAATATTCCAACCAAATTCCTTCGCTCTTCTTTTGTTATTTGATTTACGAACTTGTCGGGAGAAATCTCCGAAATCTTTATCACCACTGGAATTAATTTTTGAGGAAGCAGTTCATCCAATGCGTTCTTAAATTGCTTTCTAGAAAACTTCTCAAAATCCCGTTGTAATCTATCGTCAAGTTTTTCCTCTGAAAGCGCCGGTTTAAGGTCAATCAACAAACTTATTCCTTTAAAATCATAGTCAAGGATATGCCTGCTTGAACTTAAAATTATAGGACCGGAAACTCCGTAATGTGTAAAAAGCATTTCTCCAAAGTCTGAATAGATCTTTTTCCCTTTTTCATTTAGGAGGGTTACTGAAACATTCTTTAGTGATAGCCCTTGAAGCTCACCTATCCATTTTTCCGAAACTATCAACGGAACAAGAGATGGACGAAGCTTAATAACTTTATGCCCAACCATTTTTGCTATTTTATAACCATCACCGGTTGAACCTGTGCCGGGATATGATGCTCCTCCTGTACAAAGCACCACAGAATCACAGTCAATTGTGCTGCCATCCTTAAGCATTACTCCGGCAACTTCACCCTGTCTGACCAAAACTTCCGATACTGGTGACTTCAAACGAACCCTAACACCAGCATCTCTTAAGTACTTTTCAAGAGTATCCACTACATCTTTAGCCCTGTCTGACACTGGAAATATCCTTCCACCTCTTTCGACCTTTGTCTCAAGACCATATCTGTGCAATAAATCTAAAAGATCTGTATTAGAAAATGTATAAAAACTAGAATATAAAAAATTCCCGTTCCCAGGAATATTCTCAATCAAACCTTCAATATCGGTGCTATTTGTGATGTTGCACCTTCCCTTACCTGAAATCAAAATTTTCTTTCCCAATCTGTCGTTCTTTTCAACAAGAATAACATCATTTCCAAGTTCAGATGCCTTTCCTGCAGCAAGAATTCCTGCAGGTCCTCCTCCTATAACCACAACTTTTTTACCCATCATTTTACCTCTTATTCATTTTTTTGTTTTGGATAATGCTTTGTAGCACTTCCTTCTCATCGTCTATTCAATCGAGTTACAAAGTATTTCTTATATTGTGCCCTGTACACTAAAAATACCTTCTATTTAGCTCACCACTAACGTGACAGGTATCATTCAGCGTCCTCAAATATCTTCTATCTTTTTCTATCTTTACAATGCTAACTGATGTATTTGCAATATAAAATTTATTGTAAGCTTCGAGATCAATCCCTAAAAGTCCTAAAACTATAAGCTTTATGACCCCGCCGTGAGATACTATAAGTATATTTTTGCCTAAGTCTTTTAATATTATTTCATCAACATACTTCATTGCGCGCTTTTGCACATTAATCAAACTTCCCTCACCAGGGAAAGTAGCAGTATGTGGGGAAAGTCTCCAAGCACTGTAATCATAATCGGGCCTTTTTCTCATTTCTTCAAAAGTAAGTCCTTCCCAATCTCCAAAATGTATCTCATTGAGAGCGTCACTCTTTGTTATACAAAGGTCACACTTTTCTGCAATCATTTCAGCAGTCCTGTAAGCTCTTTTAAGATTACTGCAGTAAACAGAGTGAATATCTTCTTTATACAGTCTTTTAGCAACAGCTTTTGCCTGCTGAACACCTTCACTGTTAATATCGATATCAATGCCTCCTTGGCATCTATCCTCTTTGTTCCAATCTGTTTCGCCATGACGAACCAAATAAATATTCGACATTATATGTCAGTTTCCTTTCTGATTACCGTTTCATTATCTTCATCATGTTTCTCATAAACCTGATACTCTTCCCAAATCTTTTCTAAGTTTTCAAAAGTATCATACACATGCTGCTTTCTGCTAATACCTATTGCAACTATCAATGCATTTATAACACTAAGGGGGGCAACGAGGGAATCGACAAAAGACGCCATATCGCTTCTAGCAATAAGCGAATGATCAGAACACTGTGCAAGTGGTGACTCTATACTGTCCGTAATGGATATAACAGTAGCACCACGGCTTTTTCCAAATTTCAAAGCGTTTATGGTTCTCTTAGAGTATCTTGGAAAACTTATTCCGATTATCACATCATTTTCGGAAGCATAAATTATCTGCTCAAACATCTCACTAACGCTAGTTGTATGCACTAATCTTATATTATCGAATATCAAGTTAAAGTAAAAACCCAAAAAACTAGCAAGAGGCGCAGAACTTCTCACTCCTAAAATATATATTTTTTTGGCATTTAATATGCTTTCTACAGCATTGTTAAATGTATTTGTGTCTATATCTTCAAGAGTCAGTTTTATTTTTTCCATATCCGATTGGAGAACACTTTTAATTATATTGTCTTCACTAATCCGGTTAGAGGATACTTCTATTCTCTGAATAGAAGTCAGTTTAGTTTTAATTAGTTCTTTTAAAACCTTCTGTAACTTTGGATATCCATCAAAACCTATTTCATTTGCAAACCTAACAACAGTAGATTCACTTACACCTACTTCTTCTCCTAATTTGGCAGCTGTCATAAAAGCAGCTTTATCATAATGATTAATAATAAAGTTTGCAATTAGTTTTTGGCCTTTACTAAAGTCAGGAATACTTGACTGTATTTTTTTCATTAAGTCATTACTTTTAGTCTCCATTATTTATCTCCTCTTTCGTTATACGTGGATATATTACATAAAATAATAATTATCACCATATATAATATTACATTTTTGCAGGATAAAAATCAAGATTAGGTGATTTTAAAAAAACAACTGACCAATAGGTGTTTTAAAAAAGCTAATTTTATTTGGTGTTTCAAGAAAGCTTTTGCACAACAAAAAAACAGGAGTAAGGGGGTGGAAATATCTCCTGCTTTTTTTATGAACATATTGATATAAACTTATTAGTCTGTGCCCTATGAAAAATCAACCACTTGTATCTTTGACACTAGGCAACAATTAAAAACTCAAAAACATTTAAACTATAATACTATAATACTATAATATCAATGTTCTTATTGGAAAACAATTGCAGAATTGTTTCAATTTCTTTACAACATTATTTCAGCGATTATCTTATTGATTTAACAACATTAAGAAGTATTAATGCAAATATAGATGTCACAAAGGTAAGAATAAGAGAAAAAACAAAAGCAACTCTTATGACCTTGTTTTCCTCACCTAATTTATCTATTGATGCAGCCGCATTTTGAAGTTTTGATGGCGATACAACACTTGCAAGTCCGCCTCCAAACGCCAACGCTGCTGTAACAATTACAATTCCCGTAATCCCTAAGTCCAGATCATTTGCTGTTGTCATTGTATATTTAGCAAACATAGCTATTGTAGAAGCTTCACTTCCTGTTAAGAATCCCCCGAAAAGACCTATAAAACCTACAACAAAACCATAAGCTCCTTGAAATACACTCGACGATGCACTTGCCAATACCTGTACCATACTTTCTACGGCATATTTCTGCCCTGAAATGCTAAACCCTGACATATTCATTATTTCACCAATAGCAAAGAAAATTGCAGCTGAAAAAACCGGTCTTGGTGCTCTTTTTTTCCAAACTATTAAGGTTTCTTTAATTTGTGACGCCTTAGGCCTTATAAAAAACATTGACAATATAACACTTACAAAAATCCAGGTATAAGCATTCCATAAAACCCTGGTCTTAATTACTTCGTTAAAATCAGCGGACAAGCCTGTTATAGGCATAGTCATATCTTTATACAGAAAATCAAAAATATTCTTTGGAATATTCAAAGCTAATATCACAACAATAAGAATAATCCAAGGCATAAAGGCCTTCCAAAGAGGATATTTCTTTTCATATTCTATCTCTTCCTTAGCGAGCTTACTTCTATCAATAACTTTTTTCCCTTTTGCCTTTAGATAGATCGACATTGCTATAATTACAGCTATACCAGCTAAAACTCCAGTCAAAGTAACAAGGTTCTCAAATTTATTTGTAAAGAATGAAACAACCCCTATTACAGACCCAGTTATAATACATGGAAGCCAGCCTTGCTTTATTCCCTCCCACTTTCCTACTATCCACAACATACAAAAACCTATTAATGTGGACACAACAGGCAAGAACATAAAGAATATACTTCCTATCTGTGCTAAAGACAATTCCGGACCTAAATTATTCTTTGCAATAAATCCATTTGCTATGTCATAAAAAACTACCACAGGAGCGCCTAGTAGCGCATATGTACACAAGGAGTCATACCCAATCGCTGGTAGTGCTATTGAAACATAAGTAGAATAACCCATTGCAATGAGAATCGGTGGAAGAATAGATACCGGTGTTGCACCTACGGCAACCATCAACGTACCAAATCCAATACTTAGCATCATTATCTGAACCGCTTTATCCTCACTAGCTATTGTTTTCATAAAAATAATTACTCTTTTTAAAGCACCTGTCTTTTCCATGAAGGCCATTTGAAGAAGCGAAGTCGCAACTATCAGTGAGACTGGAAAAGATTTTATAAAACCTGCTACTGTCGAACGGGCAATAACCTCCGGTGAGGTTTTAAAGAAAATCACCGCAATAACCGAAATAACAACCCATCCTACAATTCCGCTTATATCTGCAGGTTTTTTCCAGATTATAAGCATACAAAGTATTACCACAATAGGTAACAACGTCAATAAAAGAGGCATTAAAGTCCCCATATACTACCATCCTTCCATACTATCTATATTTCAATACCTACCATACTACAAGTCCCACGACTAGTTGTAAAAGGAAATTGATCACATTTATTTTATAACAATATACCTATATTTTGCAACAACAGATTTTGTTGAGGAATTTCGAGGATCTTGGAGGTTCATTCGCAGGCAATTGATACAGCAAATTCACCACATATAAAAGACTTAAGGTAAATATAGTAATTGTCTATAACAATTGTATCTGTTGATGTATCTAATTTTTTAAAATTCATCTTCATTCCAAGTTTGAGCAATTTTGAAACTGCCTCTTTCCTTGTCCAAAATATCATTGCCCTTTGACAATACTCATCGATTTTCTTTAAATTCTCTAGAATCGTCTTCTCTTCGTCTGAGTAAAAACAGCTTATCAATGACTCTTTTGGTTCGCTGATTTGCTCTAAATCTATCCCAATTTTTTTATTTGACACTATTGCTATGCAATATGGAAATGAGTGCGTTATAGAAACACACATATCTTTATATTGAAGAATATAGGGAGAAGAATCCTCTCCCTTCAATATATCAATACATGAAAGATCCATTAGTGCTGCCCTCTCTAGTTTGTATTTAAACAGCGCAGATTTAGCAGCATA
>CAYXPB010000250.1:0-7769 GCA_964466645.1 uncultured Acetivibrio sp.
CATACTCGAACTTCTTTGTAGTATTTCCAAGAGGATCTGTTATTTTTATGAGTCTATTCATTTCGTCATATTCATATTCAGTGCCAAGATCCGATCCATCTTTTGAAGGAACCGTCGTCTTTATCACATTACCCGCTGGATCATATATTATTCTTGATTCTCCTCCAGTAGGGTATATAGTCTTTATCTTTCTGTTGCTTTCATCATAGAGGTATTCAACCCCTGTTTCGCTGTCTGAAAAATTTGGGTTAATTTCTTTTATAAGATTATCATGGATATCATACTTTAATAAAAACATGTTTCTCAATGGATCAACGGTCTTTATAAGCCTATCCATATTGTCATAACTGTACTCATAAGAATCACTATCCTGGCCATTAGGCAGCACTTTTCTTATAAGGTTACCCATCCTGTCGTATTCCATTTTAGATGTATTGCCTAAAGCATCAGTTATGCAAAGCTTTTTATTTATTTCATTGTAGGTAAATTTTACGATACCGTAAGAGGTGGCTATTGAAACCATCCTTCCTGCTTTATCGTAGGTATACTTGAAAGCATTGCCTTCTGGATCTTTTACTGTTGTGGGCTTATCTATATGCCCTTCCTCATACTCAAATAAAGTAGTATTGTCTTCTGGATCAGTTCTTGAAATCACTCTTCCGTAATTATCATAGGCATATTTTGTAACAGAATACTTGCCTTCCTCAATTTTCACATGCTCTTCCTTGAGATTTCCTCTACTATCGTATTTATAAAGGGTTTCCGCCCCTCCTGAGGTAGTTGTCCTAATAATATTTCCTTTATCATCATAGTCATTTTCAACTGTATAACCATTCGGGTATTTCTCTTTGAGCAAATCACCCTCTTTGCTATATGTACACAGTATTGTTCTGCCATTGCGGTCAGTCTCACTGTTTTTATTCAAGCCCTTGTCGTAGGTATATTTTTCACTTGTACCATCACTGTAAATTCTCTCTGATAAAAGATTCTTTGCGTTATACCTGTACTTTTCCACTACACCTGTAGCCTGATAAATAAAAGTATTTTCTCTTTGTGCATCATCATATTTTATCTCGGTAAGATTTCCATCCCCATCAATCTGCTTTACTACTCTTGCGTTTTCATCATATTCATTCTTTACATATGTTACACCGTTTTGATCGGTCACTGATGCAATTAGTCCGTTACTGTAACTATAGCTCACCGTGCCATTATTAGGGTAAGTTACCTCAATAAGTTTTTCGCCTTCATATTTGTAGGTAATTTTTCTCCCTATATTGTCAGTTATTTCTGTCACTTTTCCTACTTTATGATTAAATAAGATTATCTTTCCACCAGGAGATACCAATGACTCAATCTCTTCTTTTTGATTATAGGTTAAAGTTATTGAGTTTCCATTTTTATCACCTATCGATATGAGTTTTCCTTTCACATCATATTTGTAAGTATCTTTTTGTTTAACAGTCAGAATATACTCGCCTGTTTGACTATCTTCTCGGAGTATCTCTGAAGAATCTTCAGTATCTTGATTTACCCAACAATTAGCTTTTTTCATGAATTCTTTATTGTGCCCATCAGGATAAACTACTTTTATCGTATCTCCAGCTTTTTTAATGCAACTTTGGTATTCTAATACCCAGCCTTTTCCCATACAACCTGAAGCTTTTTCACTTGAATTGTAGTGTCTCTTTATTACCACCTCAATACCCCTGTCTTCGAGAACAAGGTCTGTTGCTTCGACATAAAAGCTACCGGTTACTACATTGATAGGGTCTCCTGCTTTAGTACTCTTTTTCTCAGGAATTTTATTTGAAGCTAATGAACTGCTGTCTATATCACCGGACTTTTGCTTTACATCCTCTTCTTTTTTTTCTTTTGACACTTTATCTATTCCAAGACTCTTTTTATCCAGCATTTTCTCTTTCAATCTTTCATCTAAAGACATTTTTTCATCACCTCACCTTAACCATAGTGCCGCTTATATGAGTTTCACCTTCCATTTTTATACTGCTTGAGTTACATACTATATCTATTCTATCAGCTGCTTTCATATCTATATTTTCAGCACTTATAACTATGTCGTCATCTGCCTTTATTTTTATCTCACTATCGCTGTACAACTCAACACCATTATCTTCATTAAGTTTTATCAGTACTTTACCGTCTTCCGCTGACATTACCAGTTCCTTTTCACTGAACATTTGCTCTTTTTTATGTTTTGTTCTAAAGTACTTCACATCGGGCTTATCTATTTTGTCTCCACCTTTTGTACTTTTCCTTATGGAATTCATTACTACCGCTTCCTTTTCCCTGTCAGTAGGAAAATAAAGCTTCACATAATCATCAAGTTCAGGCATACAGTACCAGCCTGTAGATCCTTCTGCAGTATAAAAAGTCGTATAAGGAAACCAAAATGCCTCTTCCTTTTTTTGCTCCTCGTCTATTTCAAGATGAATTCTAACATTATCTTCTTCTACCTCTATAACCTTGCCTTCTATCGATGCCCTGAACACCTCTTTATTTGTTATAAGATTTTTACTTAGCCCCTTCTCTGGAGAGACTTTGTAATGGTGTCTTAAAACACCTTTATGAATATCAAATATGCATTCACACACTATAAAATTTATATTGTTGAAATTAACTTTATCTCCTATATCTAAAGACATATCCGTCTCAATCTCATAATAAGTATAATCTTTTGCATCAATTCCACTAATATAATTTTCTGAAGAAACTCTAAAATCTTTGATTCTTCTACTCACCATGTAATTTAATTCTTCCAATTTTCCCTTATCATTACCCTCGGGTATCCCAAACCAGAACTTCGGCTTATCTGAAGTGCAATCCGCAACTAAACCAGTATTAAAATGCGAAGCCATCCTAATCAAAAACTCCCAATCACTTTCATTGTATTGTATAGTAAACTTTTCAAACTTTCCAATTTTTTCACTTTTAGCTGCAATATCTATACAGTCTCCCTTATAATCTTCAATTACCTTTTCAGCAAGTGCTGTATAAAGCATGTCTTTATTCTGAAAAGATCGTTTCTTAAGCTTAATATCCATATTATATGTACACGAAACTCCTTCAAGTTCCATATAATATATACCTCTTACAGCTTTAATCCCTATATTGGTAATGACTCCCTTAAAGATACATTTAGCAGATGAATTTTCATCTATCTGTTTTACTTCAATAATATCCTTTGAAGTCGCTTTTTCTACATAACTGTCTTTTTTTTCTTCAGGTACTACACCTTTTATATATAATCTAACATGGGCATTAATCTTTTTCTCTATTCTCAGATCAACTAAATCCTTAATTTCATAGGGTGATATAAATTCTATATTACCGACTGTTATAACAGATGAACCACTCGACATGTTAACTCCCCCTTTAATTAAAACGAACTATTGTCCATCATCCTTTATTGTTATGACACCAGCCCACATACACATAGTTTTGCAGGTATTTAACATGGCAGGACAGTTTGCTATCAACACATCCATTTTACCATTCATCCAAGGCACTACTGTAACAGGAATACAAGGCATCTTTCTTAGCACGCCGTAATTTGCAGCCGTTGCAGCGGCAACAGCCGGATTTGCAAGACTGCTGCACATACCAAAGGGCATTATATTGAAATTCGGCTTGTGGTCCATAATGTTTCCCTGTGGCTTATCGTTTATATAAGTTCCATGGTCTACAGGTATTTTCAAGCTACTTTCCTTACTTCCAAAACTACATTTTAGTTTTGCCCCTTGCACAATATATGTGCTCATAATACTCATCCCCTCACATATTTTAAAACTATTAGGTCACTTTAGAAAAACAACCTTACAATAAAACATCCGCACTATCAGGTCTCATTATCTATTTTTCTTAATAAAAAACCATATAAATCCCTTCTCAGCATGCTTTCAGCTATATCAGTATTAACTATTATAAAATCCTCTAAAATTCCATCTATTTTGAACACCTTGTACAAACTTGCTTTCTTTGAGTCTATTACAAGCTTGCGCAAAGACCCATCTTTATTAAATTCACTTTTTTTCGAAAGGCACTTCACCTTTTGGGGTATAGTAAGCCAATACAAAACCTGCATCATCTTCTCAGTATCTGTCAGCACAACAGGCTTAAAAAAAATATCTTTCTGATACATTTCAAACACCTGTTTCATTTTCTCCGATATCATAAGAACAGGCTTTTCAATAAAATCCAGATATTCACTTTCCTCTTTTTCCTTAATTAAAATCTGAATGGGCATATCATCAAATGCATCTACTTCTGCCCTTTGAACTGCATCAACATTAATAGCACTGAATACCCCTATTGGCTCTACATTATTTGAAATTCTGCCGTCTTGTGAAACAACGAAAAAGTTCATGCTTCCTACCCCACTTATGTACTGCTATTATTTAAAGACTATATCTCTTTTCTGTCCCTCTTCAAGATCTTATACTTTCTTTATACACTAAATTGCTTAGGCTTTTGTACTCTCCTACTCTTACCTCTAATACATTTTCTTTTTGAATATCCCTAAATTCCTGGGTCATTGCTGCCTTTGGCATTGCATACCGAGCCAATCTTTCAATGCGTTCCTTGTAAAACACGGCTTCTTTAAGTTTTAGCCTTTCTATATCTGGCTTTGCAATCTTGTTTATATAAAATTTGCTATTGTCAAGAAGTTCTTCCTCAAACTCATCTAAAAACCCGAAAGCCCAACCAGCATCATATTCTACTTGACATTCATTTTTGTCAAAGTACCAGGCTTCGTTAAAGGCTTCTAATACAAATTTATATACCCCACATATAATATTGGTTCTTAGCATTGAACATACTATATACGCTATTTTCCCTTTTTCACCTATTGCATGTATTTCTTTAATCTTATGGCATAACTGTTTAAATGACTCAATAAACTCAAGGGAAAGTTCATCCTTATTTTTTTCATAATAATCATCCAGCTTTTTTTGCTTTTCAACACTCTTAACCTTTACATAATTTTCAATAAAATGCTCTAATGCTTCTTCCCTTTTCATTTCCTTCTCCTTTCGAGTCATATTATAAACAGCTAAGGTATAATTTCATAACTCAAACCATTTCCTCAATAAACACTTTAATTGACTCCGCTAAATAAGATACATATTCTTCTGGGTCTTCACCATACTCGTATTCATGAGTCCAATAGTAAATTGCCCCTTCTTCATCTTCTCTTATGCTAAAACAAAAAATGTTTCCTCCCGGGTCATCTGCAATCGGAATAAGCCACTGAGGAAGAATATCATCTTCAACTCTAAGAGTATCAAGAACAAATTCGAGATTTCTTTGTTCTTTAGTGTTCTTTTTAATTGGAATAAAATAATCCACTATATACTCATATCCATCATCCTCAAATATGTGCCTTTCAGTTTTTCCTCCGTTAAATGTAAGATAGTGCTCTCTAATCTCTTTAGGAAAAACAAAATTATATTTCTCTTCTATCCTCAAAATATCGTCATTTGTAATATTTTCATCAGTATCTAAGAATTTATTGTTATATGAAAGTGACATCTCTTAAAACCTCCTAAACTATTATATTTTTGGATTCTTTTTCTTTGGCGGGTTGTATATCTTTTTACCTTGATAATCGTCATATTGTGCGCATGCACCCTTATGAGGCTTGGTTTTTTCGTGTGCATTACGATTCACTAGTTGCATTGTGCACGTTCCGGTCTCAGGATTATAATCATCAAGGTGATGCCATGTATAATCTTTACTCGGCGAACCATCACCGGCATCAGGGAAAAGCGCCAACTCATTTGCTTCTTTAAAATCACTTTTTCTACTGCCTGTCATTTTTATAGTCACAATGTTTTTTTGTTCGCCCTCAACAGGATATAAATACTCGGTGCCCGCAAAATCCGGTCCTCCGTTTTCAGTTGTTTTAATCCCGGGAAAACCTTTATTTGCAGCACGTTCAGCTGGTGTCACTTTAGCATTTTCACTTGTAAGTACTTTTTCAACTTCCTCAGCCTTACCCTCATTTATAGCCTTTTTCAACATCTGAGCAAATTGAATTTCCGTCACCTTAGCTTTGACTGCTCCCGTATAACTTTTACTCATCTCCCCTTCACCTCGAAACACAATATAACTTCTTAAGTCTAATTTGTCTTTACCTTGCTGCCTTTAATAGTAGTAACACCATTCATCTCAATCTGACTTGCCTTACACTCAAGATTAATCTTACTACCCGCTGAAATCTGAATAGTTTTGCCTGATTCTATGCTAATGTCTTTATCCGCCTTAATCTTTATATCCTTTTTACTGTATATCTCAATTCCTTCTTCACCAACAAGGCGTATCAAAACCTCTTCATCCTTACCTGTTATCATTATCTCTTTTTCGTTAAACATTATTTCCTTGCCGTACTTTGTCCTGAAAAACTTAACTTCTGGATCCTTTATAAAGTCTCCACCCTTTGTTCTTTTTCTTATAGAGTTTATTACAACTCCCTCTTCTTCCTTATTGTTAGGGAAGTAAAGTTTTACATAATCGTCGAGTTCTGGCATGCAGTACCATCCGGTTTGTCCTTCAGTGGTATAATAGGTTGAATAAGGAAACCAAAAGGCTTCATCTTGTTTCTGATCATTGTCTATTTCCTCTAGATGGAGCCTTAATTTATCTTCTTTAATTTCTATAACTTTTCCCTCTACCGATGCCCCTAGAACATTTTCATTAAATATGCGATTCTGACTCATTCCATTTTTAGGATTCAAAGTATATTCATGAAGAAAAACACCTTTACTTATGTAAGCAACGGATTCAGATACAAAAAGACTTTTATCTTCAAAATTTATTGTATCACCAATGTTAAATAGTTTATCCGTAACTATTTTGTAGTATATAAAATCTCTCTCATCAATTCCGTCAATATAGTTTTCCGAAGACATTCTGAAATCATCAATTCTTTTACTTACACTGTAATTGAATTCCTCCAGATTTCCTTTTTTATCACCTTCCGGTATTCCAAACCAGAATTTAGGCTTATCTGAAAATACGTCTACCACCAAACCGGTATTAAAACGGGAGGCCATTCTCATTAGAAATGTCCAGTCAGTTTCATCATATTGGATAATAAATTTATCTGTATTTTCCCCTTTGGAGGCAGTGTCTTTATAGTCTCCAGAATAACCTTCCATCACTTCATCTATCAATTTTTTATACGTCATATCTTTATTTTGAAAGGATCGTCTTTTTAGTTTAACGTCTAGATTAAACGTATATGAAACTGCTTCAACGTAGAGGAAGTATACATCTTTTATTGCTTTTACCTCGATATGCTTTATTATACCTTTGAATAAACATGTACTTCCTGAGCTGTCTTTGTATTTTATCTCAATAGCTGTTTGTGATTTTGTCTGTAGTAGGTACTTGTCTTTTTCTCCCTCTGGTACCAAAGCTGTAAAATCGGCTCTTGCGTGGTCATTAATCTTTTTATGTATATTTAGGCTGTTAGGCATAATATTGAATGGTACAACCTCAATATTATGCCCCTCCAAAACAATTGCTTCTGACATATTATCACCCCTACCTTCTGAATTAGCTATGAAACTCAAAGTCTTTTTCCTTAATTTTACCAGATGTACTCATCTAATACAACAAAATATATATATAAAAACTTCTTAGGATATTCTTAAAAACAAAAAACAGTCATGAACTTCTCCACTAATTACATATTCTCGCTGTTCGGTTTCTGATTTTTCAATCCTCTCCGAAATTTGAATATA
>CAYXPB010000251.1:0-7711 GCA_964466645.1 uncultured Acetivibrio sp.
TCAGAAGGAGAGTATCCATAAATAAGCTGAGCACCTTTATTCCACAAAACAATTTTATTGTCCATATCAGTGGCAATTATGCCATATTCAGTGGCACTTGTAACAACACTTTCAAAAAAATTCGTGGTGCTGAGTTGATCGGAAAAAATATGGTATCTCATTTATTTAACCTCAATTCCTAACAAAGTAATATCGTCAAAAAATGTATTGTTGGAATAGTCTTTAACTGCTTGAACTGTTTTTACTAAATTACCTGCAAGGGTGGTACTAGTGTTTCCCTTAAGTTGAGATAAAAGTAAATCTTCGCCAAAGGAGGCGGTTTCCTCGTCAGGGGTAGCTTCAATTAATCCATCGGTAAAAAGCCAAATTCTATCATATTGATACAGTTGGTTGACGCAACAGCTATACGTAGAATCTTCAAATGCCCCTAAAATAGGTCCTGTAGATTCCAAAGGAATATGACTGCCATTTTTTCTCACTATATATTGGTTAATATGCCCCGCGGATACGGTATAAAGAGTTTTGCTTTCTTTATCTATAAAGCCTAGGAGCAAAGTTGCAAAGACGTTTCTTGCCGTATTGGACAAAAGCACCATATTAAGATCGAGAACAATTTCAGGAAATCTTCGTTTATTTATACCTTGCTTATAATTATATTCAATATTTTGAAGAAAACTCTTAATAATGGTTGAAATTACTGAAGCAAGTATTCCATGACTTGATACATCAAATACATAGAAACATATATAGTCTCCAATGTCGGCTACATCATACATATCACCGCCTACGGAATCACAGCTTTTATACTCCACCGCAAAGTTAAAACCGCTAATGTTAGGGAGTTTTTTAGGGAGCATATTTATAAGGATTTTTTCAGCTGAATCGTGAAGTCCTTGAAGGTAATTTTTATGTTCTAAAAGTTCCCTGTGAATACGAGCATTTTCTAAAAGCAGATTTTTCTTGTTTACGGCATTATTGATTGCTATAGCAAGATTATCCGCTGTTACAGGTTTTTTTAGATACTCAAAGGCTCCTTCTTTCATGGCTTGAATTGCATTTTCGAGATCACCGTGGCCTGTAAGTATAATTACGCCCATTTCGGGCATTGTTTTTTTTATTTTCCTCAGTACTTCCATTCCAGAAATATTGGGCATTTTCATATCAGTAAGAACTACATCAATTATAGAATAGTTCTTTTTAAAAAAATCGAGTCCTTCCACGCTGCTTGAAAAGGTAATCACTTCATTGTTATCAAGCTCAAGAACAAATTTTATATTGTCTAGGATAGTTTTTTCATCGTCTATAACAAGTATTTTGGACATTTATCTGACTCCTCTCAATAATATTATAGCAATTTATTAATTAAATTTCCATAGATGAAAAGTTGTGCTATAATATAACAGGAAATTCTTTATTGTTATAAAAGCTAGAGGTGGGAAATGGTTATAGGAGTATGTAAGGTAGTTTTGGCAATAGACAGTGTTTTTTCACTGAAGGAGAAAAGACATATTGTAAAGAGTTTGGTTGAAAGGATTAAATCTCGGTTTAATGCATCGGTAGCAGAGGTGGATCTCAACGATAATTGGAAGAGAGCCGTCATTGGAATCTCTTGTGTATCAAATGAATCTGGACATGCAGACAGCATGATGGCAAATATAGTTAATTTTATTGAGAATGATGGAAGGGCAGTGCTTTTTGATTATACTACCGAGATCATACACGTAGATTGAATTTTGGGATAATTATCAGAATATATTGAATTATTTTTTCTAATGCATTAAAATATAATTATATGTGGGGCTATAGCGCAGCTGGGAGCGCATCACACTGGCAGTGTGGGGGTCAGGGGTTCGAATCCCCTTAGCTCCACCATATTAAAACTCAAGTTTTGATATAATGTAAAGTCACTGATTTCAGTGGCTTTTGTTGTTTTTAGGGGTTAAATTGGGTAGAATTTATTTTATCATAAATAAACACATTATAAAAAGCAAACTAGAAAAATTGGTAAGAGATGAAATAAAATAATAAGTAAATGTCATAATAAGTATTGACAAAACAATCTTCTATATAATGCAATAAACCGGATAGGAGTAGTAGGGAATAAGAGGCGTGATTATGAATTTTTCCACAAAAAGCAGATATGGACTTCGGCCGCTTGAACTTGGGTTCGATATTGTTCTGCATAGCGGAACAAAATATTTTGGAGGACATAATGACACATTAGCAGGCTTTATTATCGTGTCAGATGATGCGTTGGCAGAAAAGCTAAGGTTTGTGCAAAAATCAGAAGGAGCAGTTCTTGCACCATTTGATAGCTGGCTAATTTTAAGAGGAATAAAAACACTAGGAATAAGGCTTGAAAGTGCATTTAGAAAGTTCGCCCTATAGGGCGATAAGTTCTAAATGTATGGCTCTATAAGAATGAATGGGCTGTGCACAGCTTCGATATAATCGTATCAAGGTCGGATTTTTTCACTTTTACTGTACATTATTATTCAAATCCATTATAATTTAAGTAGGACATAACGCTTTCAATGCCTTTGGATTAATAAAATTTCTCTATAATTGAAACTAAACTATAGAGAAATTTGTATTGCACCTCTTTCTAACAAAACCAAATAGCTAAAACAAAAGCCTGATGCCCTAGAGTTAATTTTGTCCATTAAAGGGGATATAGAAATGAATAAATCTCTTGAATCTCAAAATGAATTACACAGTGAGATCATTAAAAACGATTATATATCCATTGTTATACCTTGTTATAACGAAGGAGAATTGCTTTTTGTATTACACGATAAATTATGTGAAATAGCAAGGTTAATGCCTGAAATTAGCTTTGAGTATATATTTGTAGATGATGGTTCAAAAGACAATACAATCGAAACCATTAAGACTCTTGCATCAAAAGATTCACAAGTTAAATATATATCCTTCTCTAGAAATTTCGGTAAAGAGTCTGCCATGCTTGCTGGCATGGAGATGTCAAAGGGTAATTATGTTGCCATTATAGATGCAGATATGCAGGATCCTCCAACAATGATCCCTGAAATGTATCAAGGTATCAAAGAAGAAGGTTATGATTGTGTAGCTGCAAGGCGAGTTAACCGCATTGGTGAACCGATGATCAGGTCTTTTTTTGCAAGGCAATTTTATAAAATAATGAGAAAACTAAGTAAGACGGAAATTGTTGACGGAGCTAGAGACTTTAGACTGATGACCCGACAAATGACAAACGCAATACTTTCGGTATGCGAATACAACCGTTTTTCTAAGGGGATTTTTTCTTGGGTTGGTTTTAATACTAAATGGTTGGAATATGAAAATATTGAACGTGCAGGTGGTGAGAGCAAATGGTCCTTTTGGAAGCTCTTTCTCTATTCCATAGACGGAATAGTAGCATTTTCTACTGCACCCCTTGCATTATCCTCTTTATTGGGCATTTTCTTTTGTTTTGTTGCTTTTATAGCAATAATATTTACTATTGTCCGACAGATTGTTTGGGGAGGGTCTGCCTATGGCTGGTCTTCCACGATATGTATTATATTGTTTTTAGCTGGCATACAGTTGTTTTGCATTGGTATTTTAGGACAGTACCTATCTAAGACGTATTTAGAGGCAAAAAGGCGTCCTATTTATATTGTGAAAGAAAAGGGTGAGGGCATTGATGAAGCAAAGTAGATACAAAACGATTATAATAGCAGTTCTTTGTTTTTTGCTGCCGGCCATTATAGTTCTAATAGCCTTTGCAAAGATGAAGATGGCACCTTTTGGTGAAAGTTCAACTATGATCATGGATATGTCGGGACAGTATGTAGAATTTCTTTGTGGGTTAAAAAGTGGGGACATTTTTTTTTCGTGGTCTAAAGCACTAGGTGGAAATTATATAGGTGTGTTTACATATTATGTATCAAGTCCACTATCATTTCTGACGCTGTTTTGTCCAAATTCTCATATGCCTATTGCTGTATTGTTTTTGACGGTATTAAAGATCGGCTTGGCTGGACTTACGTTTAGTTTATTGCTGCGTTACAGATTTGGTAGATATGATCTGTCTACTGTATTGTTTTCGATGTTTTATGGACTTATGTCCTATAATATAGCATATTCGATGTGTATCATGTGGTTAGACGGTGTTATCTGGCTTCCGTTGATAATTTTAGGTATTGAAAAAATACTTGAAGGCAAGAAAAGCTGGGTTCTGACATTTTCTCTATTTGTATCTTTTATATCAACGTATTACATTTCATATATGACAGGTTTATTTACTGCTATATATTTTCTCTATCGTTGTTTTGAGAATAAAATTAAAATAAAAAAGTTTTTTTGTTTTACGAGTAAATTTGTATTAAGTGTTGTTGTAGCTGCTTCTTGGGGAGCTTTTTTACTGCTTCCGACTTTGGTGTCACTTTTTCAGGGCAAAATAGGGACAGGCGGTATGGATTATAGCGGGATGTTCAATTTTTCATTATCTGAGTCTAAGCTTAGATACAAATTTCTACCTGGAGGCTACGATTCAATTACAAATTCAGGTACGCCTTTTATTTACTGTGGCATTTTAGCTTTATTCTTGTTTATAGTTTTTTTTGCCTTAAGAAAAATAAGCTTGAGAAGCAAAATTTCCACCGGACTTTTTACAATCCTTATGTTTTGTAGCTTGTGGTTTTGCAGATTGGATAAAATATGGCATGTCTTTCAGTATCCGAATTGGTTCCCTTACAGATATTCTTTCTTGTTTTCATTTTTGATATTACTTACGGCATATAGAGCTTTTATGGAGTTTAAGCTTAATAGACAAGCTATCGCTGTTATACTTCTTATAATTTGTTCTGTTGATATGTACGGAAATACTATGGGTATTCTTAAGGGATTAGACAGGGAGTTTAGGTATGAAAGCTATGGAAATTATCGTGGCTATAAAGAAAAAATTACACCCTTAGTAGATGAAACCAAGAAGGACAAAGATGCTTTTTTCCGTGTTGGAGCGACTTTTGAGAGGACTAAGAACGAACCTATAGGGTTTGGCTATAAGGGAATAACCCACTATAGTTCAACCTATAACAGGCATGTCAACAGTTTTCTTCAAAAAGTGGGAATGGCCCAAGCATGGCTATGGAGCTCATATTTTGGGTCTACTATGGTGACAGACGCTTTATTTTCTGTAAAGTATGTAATTTCTGAGCAATCTATGCCCCCAAATTACAGCGTAATTAAGGAAAGTGGTACAGCTATGCTATATCAAAATCCTAATGCGCTTTCAATCGGTATGGCTGCAAAGGGCAAGTCACTTAAGACGTTTCGTTTAGGTAATGATTACTTTCAGACGCAGAATGCTTTGGTTAAAGCTTTGGCTGGGACAAAGGAAGATTGTTTTGTTTTCCTAGAGACTACAGAAGTTGATAGAGGCAATACTGTTCAACATACGATTGTTTCAAACGGAATGCCTATATATGCACATTTTACATCTAACAAAGATGGCGGAGAGTTATTAGTCAATGGAAGCCGTATTTCGGGACTCTTTTCAAATGAAACAAGGTGTATTCAGTATGTAGGTACATTTCCTGAGGGAGAATATGTGAATGTTGAAGTGAAGCATAACACAAATGTATTTGGGAAATATTACTATCTGAATACCGAAACCTTTGAGAAGGCAGTGGCAGCATTAAGGGCCTCGGAACTGTCAGTGGATTATTGTTATAACGGCCGTATAGGAGGTACGGTCACCGCAAATGAAGGTGATATGCTATTTACGACAATCCCTTATGATGAAGGGTGGAAGGCATATGTTGACGGCAAGCAAGTAAAATTGAAACCTTTTGCCGATTCACTTATTACAATACCACTTACAGCAGGAACACACAAAATTAAACTGACTTATATACCGACAGGTTTTATAGAAGGTATTTGTATATCTGTCATTCCAGGACTTTTGGTTTTAGTTATGTTTTTTATAACCAAAAGGTTTAGACTAGGCGGTTTAAAAAAGTAACTTATATTTTATAGGCAAGTAATGCAGCAAAACATCCGGTTTAATATCGAGTTGCTGCATTATATTTCGCTTAATCCAAGTTTTCTCAAAACCCAAACACAGAATTTTTGTAATTTTGTTTTTGGTTTTTCTATAGGGATGGCAACACCGTTTACTATTCTATAACATAATTCCGATGAAATAAAATGTATAGCACCGGTGTCAAATTGTATTCTCAGAGCCATTGCTTCATTTTTGGCATGGGTGTCTATAACTATAGCCTTTCGATAAACATCTTTTGAGCAGGGAGCAAATACCGTATCACCAAGATTAACCAGTTTATATACATGGTTCTTTTTTGATTTTTTCATGAAATGCGCACATCACTTTTCAAATATTATCCTATAGTTAATATATTCTTGGAATACTATAAAATTCACATTTTATCGCGGAATTTTTTGAAAGAGCTTAATTTAAATGTATTGTTATTAAAAAGTTAATATTCTATTCACAAAATATTAATTTTTAGATGCTAGACTTTAAATATAGTAAGTGAAAACATTTTTAATATCTTCCCTCCATTTAAGAGCCATAAAATGGCTCTTTTTGATTCCTTTATAGACAAAATTTGATAACTTTATTATTTCGAAAAGATAATTAATAAAATGTTCATAATTTATTAATTATCTAAAGTTATAATTTAATTAACAGGTCAGAAGACCTTTGAATATAAATTACTCCCTAGAAGAGAGCTTAATTAAGCTCTTGTTTTTTTCGAAAATTAAAGTGATACCGAATAAATATTAAGGTGATGCCAAATAAATAATGGTCAATTGCAATTTCAAAAAATCTGATTTGCATTTTTTGCAGAGAAAAAAAGTTGACCTAATGACTAGCTTAAAAAAACTTCGTAATGAATTTTTTTGCATAGCAAAATAAAAAGTTGACCTAATAGTCAACTTAAAAAACTTTGTTTAAATTAATTCTAAAAAAATTACACTAATACGCATTAAGATTTTACAATCATGCGTTTTTTCATGTTTTCATAAATGCTCTTATACATTTTGAACGTTTTTGCTGCATCAACATCGTCACAGTTTATATCAGGATGATACTTATCAAGAATGCCATTCCAGCCTATTTTAAGTATTTCCCCCTGAATTTCATTGAACTTTGTTATCAGCTTTTGCTTATTTTGTGCTGATTCCATAAGAATTCCCCCTTAAAAAATAAAATACTATATATAAAGTTCATAGTTAATATAGTATAGTAATACATTCTCTGTCTATTTCTTATATAAATTATACCACGTATTATTTCCCCAATCAATATATTGCTAATGAATTTTTTATGACAATTAAAATATTTAAAGATACTAAAAAGCTCAAGATAAGTAATCTTAAGCCTTTTAAAAGCATTTGAAATAATCCTTGGTCCAATATATTTATTAACCTTTAAAGAACTAAATTTGATAATTATTTTCTCTTCTTTTTCTTCTTGGATTTTGACTGTAAATTCTCTAAATTTTTATTGGCAGAGCGCATAAGAAAGAAAAATGAAGCACCTATTAATAAAACACCTGCAAGCAAATAAATCCAATTCCAGTATGATGGCATACCCATTTCACCTCCAATAGTTATAAAGAATTTTATCATATATTTTCCTTAAAATCAATTGTTATAAAGTAATCCCATAGCTGAAGCATCATTTTTTTTGATAAGTAATAAACACCTAACAATCAATTGT
>CAYXPB010000252.1:0-7689 GCA_964466645.1 uncultured Acetivibrio sp.
AAATACTAGAGTTTTGTTATGTTTTATAAAAGTGTGAAATAGCCTAATAATTTCACGTTGAGTGTGTTGTCTTGATGTCAAGGGTTGAGAAATAAGAACTACCCAAAACGCTGATAAATAAAGGGTTTCCGAGATTGGAAAATTTTCTGCTGGATGTCCGGCGGCACATTTTAACCTTGGAAATCCTTATTTTTATTTATTGAGGTAACAAATCGACCGCAAAAATGTGCTTGGGGTTGTAGAGACAGATTAGATAACTTCTTAGGGTTGTGGAGATAGGATAGATGTTAGCTGCGAAAATATACTATTTAACAAAGCCATAACAAATACAACGAAATCATATCAAATCCATTGAAAATAAGACGCTTTTCTGCTAAAATAAAGTAGTTGCACTTTTATAGCATTAACACAGTAGAGGTGAAAATGATGAGTGAAATATGTAATGATAACTGGATTGGAATAGAAGAAGCTGCAACCTATATGGGAGTGACAAAAGATACTGTGAGAAATTGGATTAAAAGAACAGATATACCCGCGCACAAAATAGGTAAACTATGGAGATTCAAACGATTGGAATTGGATGACTGGATTAAAAGTGGGAAGAGTGCGATTAAATAATTATTTATTATGTGTTTAAGGAGGGAGTGTGAGGCGTGGATTTAGGACAGTTTTTTACTAATAAAAATGTGGCTGAATATATGGTTTCTTTGTTTTGTCTTGATAAGAATGATACTTTGCTAGATCCTTGTTTTGGGGCTTGTGCCTTTTTACAAGCTGCTACTTTAAGCGGTTATTCAAATATAGAAGGCTACGAAATAGACCCGAATCTTTACTATATGACTAAGAAAAAATACCCGGAGTTGTCATTGTATAATCAGGATTTCTTATGCGCTGACTCCAATAAAAAATATGATGGGGTAATAATGTTATGATATATTATCATTCGACAGCAAGCTTGCAAAAAAACATACATAAGGAGGAATTTTTATGGAATTCAAAAAAAATGCACGAAAATCATTATGTTTAGGGTTATTGCTAACACTTTCAGTTGTAGGTAGTGTGTTTGCAGCTAATGGACAAAGTGTAACTGCGAATATTGAAAAAAATGAGGATAAAGTAGAGAGTACACTAGCAATATGGAATTGTCAAGATTATTTTGAGCTACAAGGAACTAATAGTTCGGCTTCAACTAATAGTCTTTATGTTCAGTGCTATGAACAAGTTAATAATGCTTTTGATAGAAAAGAGAAAGAATTTTTGCTAGCTGTAAATCAAAGTTCGTCAGTCAGGTGGAAACTTAGTGCCTACAATTCAGGAAAGGCTTATTATGTTGTGCTGAATCCTAAGGGTGCGTTGAAGAGTGGATGCCAAGGAAGCGGTACGTTATTTGATTAAATAAATTACATAATAAAGAGCTACATGTAATTTTTACATGTAGCTCTTTATTAAAATATTTACAATTTATTATTTTATAGGAGTTGGATATGAAAGCATTTGCTCAGATTACATTTTACGAATTTAAAATGATTATCAGAACAAAATTGAATTATGTATTATTACCAATTTTGTTTTATTTTCTATACTATAGTATTTATAATGGAGTTACAAATCTTACATTGTCAGGTTATGTTTTGCAAATTTTAATTATTGGTGCAATGATAATAAGTTATCAATCATTTAAACAAGAAAATATACAGGGATACGAAGAATTATTGCATGTTATAGGTAGAAGATATATTCAGAATTCAGCTAGATTATTTGCAAATTGTATTTTTATGACATTGATTAATGTTGTGATTTTAGGTATTACAATTATATATGGAATTCTTCAAACTCAACCAGAGTGGATAATCCTTGAATCTGTAAAATATATTATCCTTTATTTTTATATCAGCTCAATAATAAGTATTGTTATCGGAGGTTCTATAGCTTCTTTAATTAAAAATAAATTTGGATATGCACTTTTGATTTTTATAGGCATATGTATAGGGCCATTAGGTAAAGGTGTTTGTGAAACTATTGCTACTATGCTAAATATTAATAACCTAAATGATTTTATTAACGCTATAAATATCGGTCAATATGATGTTTACGAAGGTTTTAATTTCTTATATGGTTTTGAGATTGAATCTGGAAGGTTTATACATCGAGGAATATATCTGTTAAGTTTACTTTGTGTTTTTTATATAATTAAATGCCTTAAAGAGAAAAGACAACAATTAAAGTATATAACTACTATTGTGTGTGCAGTTATATTATTATTGCCATTGTTAAATATAGCCAGATATCCTAGGTATGTATATAAACCAGGAATAATTGGTGACGATGCTAAAGGTGTACACGACTATTTGTTTTATCAAAATAGTAAAGTAAACTATGAGAAACCTAGTTTTGTAATATCAAAAGTAAAAGCTATAGTTGATACTAGAAAAGCGTTAGCTGTTAAAGGAGATTTCTTTATTAAGATTTCGGAAGACACAAATAAGATTAATTTTACGTTATACCGAGATTTTATCGTAAAAGAAATTTCTTTTGATGGACAAAAGTTGTCATATGTGCAAGAAGGTGACAATATAATGATTGTATTACCTGAATTAAAAAAGAAAGGAGACGAAATATGTCTTAGGATCCAATATGAAGGTTTGAGTTCAAATTATTTCTTTTCCGGGGAAAAGGCTGTTTTATTACCATCTTATTTTAATTGGCTTCCTTTTTCGGGAAAAACGTCAAGTATGTATATGGAAAATTCCTTAATTAAGACATCTCCATTATATATTAATACACCTGTTAGCTATGATATAGATGTTAAATGCCACAATAAGATTGCTTCAAACATTCCTAGTAAAACAAATCATATTATTGGGACATCTAGTGATGGTGTAGGTTTAATATCTGGATACTTATATTATATTGAAAATGACTGTAGATATTTTTACACCAATAATGTTCCGGTAGAAGAAATGCAAACTTATACTAAAAATCTTTTAAAATATATTAACATGGTAGAAAATGACTTGGGGATTAAGGAAACCAAAATAAAACAGGCTTTTTTTGCTCCATTTAAGGAGGAATATTTAGCTATGCTAGATACTAATTATGTTGTAAATAGTCTGAAAGTTGGAGATACATTGTATACGAGCTCATACCCTGATATAAATCGTTTAACAGATGAACACTATATATATGAGTCAGTAGCTTGTATGTTTAATTCAAATATAGATTTTGTTGCTCAGGATTTAGGAACTAAAACTAAAATGATTTCAGCATATGTTGATTATTTTGTGAGAAAGTGCAATGTAAAAACAGAATTTTCGAACAAAGTACCGGAAGATGAGGAGTATTGGATTGAGAGGTGTAAAAAATTATCATGGTAGAAATTCAAATAAAGAATGTAACAAAAAAATATGGGAATAAAATTGCATTAAGTGATGTAAATATTAAAATAGAGAGTGGTGTTTTTGGATTACTTGGATCTAATGGTGCTGGAAAAACGACACTAATGAAATGTTTAGTGAGTCTTCTTAAATATGAGGGTCAGATTGAATTTATGGTAGATGGAAAGAATCGAACTGGAATGATAAAGGTTGGGTATCTACCGCAAAATTTTATGTTATTTAAGCAATTGACTGTTAAAGAAGCTTTGGAATATGTTGCGATACTTAAAAATATAGAAAGTAAAAATGAAATTGATGAGATTATTAATAAAGTAAATTTAACACAGGAAAAAGCTAAGAAGGTAAAGAAATTGTCAGGTGGGATGTTAAGGAGATTGGGAATCGCTCAAGCATTGATTGGAAATCCTAATATACTTATTATCGATGAACCTACAGTTGGTCTTGATCCAAAAGAAAGAGTCAGAATCCGTAATTTGCTTTCTAATTTAGGTAATGAAATGATTGTTATTATTTCTACTCACATTGTAGAAGACCTTGATGCTATTGCAAACAATGTAGCAATTTTAAAAGATGGTGTTATAGTAGAGCAAGGAGACGTAGAAGACTTGTTATCAAAGTTACAGGGCAAGGTTGGAACGCTTAACATTGAACGTGAGGATTTACATAAATATGAAAGTGAGTATACAATATCGTCAGTAAACTATATTGATAATAGCTTATCAATTAGAATTATAAGTGATAAATTACCACAAAATTCAAAAATAGAATCTCCTAAACTTGAAGATGTATATTTTTATTTTAATGGAGTGTGTAATGATTAATAATTATAAGAGACTAGAAATAAAATTAATGGGGACTGTTTTTGTTGTGCCTATAATTATGTTATGTGTTGTATTAATTGTAGGTTTTTTATCCATTAATTCTAATAATGCAGAATATATAATATATTCTACTATGGAAAACATAATCCCCCTATTTGCAGGGTGGTGGGGTATATTTTGTATGTATGAGCTGCTTGAGGCAGAAGGTGGCGAAATAATGCGTACTTATGGATTGAGTTTTTTTTCATTGGGTATAAAAAAGAACCTATATTACTTTTGTAGCTATCTAGTTATGTCTATAGCTACAAGTACTATAGTTATGCAAATAGTAATGCAACATATTTTTATAGATATGCTAATTCAAATTATATTCCAAGCACTTTATTTTTCTGCATTTGCATTTGCTATAATGACGTTAGTTAGAAATAGTGGATGGAGTCTTTTTGTACTAATGGCCTATTTCATTATTGCATTTTTTACAAATGGCGAAGGTCTTTGGATATTTAATATCTATCTTTTCAAACAGGGATTTAGTTTTGACAGCTCATTATTATTTATTTGTTTGAAATGCTTTGGCTTTGCGATACTGTTCTATATTACAGGAAATAGATTAATTAAAAGAAATTAATGAGCAAGAAATAAATAGTGATATGCTCCCTTCTAAGTAGACAAGTGAAATAATAAAAACTTGAAGTGGATCGATCCAATGTCAAGAACAAAATAAATAAACTTCCTGTTATGTTTAAGTGTTAAAAATCGGCCAGAAGTGTATTAACTACTGGTCGATTTTGGGTTCACTTACATAGCGTTTTAAATTTTAAAGGATACTCTCCTGTTTCAATGTTCTATTCTAATATACCGTGTATATTCAATGTTTTCATAGAACCGTATTTGTCAGGGTCGGCTTTGTGATGTTGGTGGATATGTTCCCGTCTACCGATAGTGCAAAAAGTGCCGTGGATATGTTTCCGTCTACCGACAGGTTCAAATAACATCAATTCCATCAACTCGAGCCATGTGGAGACGGTTGTCTTGATGTCAAGGGTTGATAAGTAGAGTGTTAATATGCGTTGAAATATAGGGTTTTCGAGGGTAGGGATAGAAGCTCTGACTCTCGGATTTTTTATTGAATAAATCAGAACCAAACATATCCACGGATAGAAAGCCACAGGGTTGAGTTGACAGCATTACTTTTGGGGAGTTTGAGAAGATGAAAATGTTGGGAAAATAGGCTAATCATCGTATAATAAAACTATGGGAATGATGAGTGGCGTTAAAGGTATTAAAGACCGCTTGACCACCCAATGATATAGATAATTGCATTCTCTTTTGATGGAGTAAAAGATATTAACTGTTGTCCTCTTTTTTCTTCATGAGAATTAAGAGCATCAACGCATATATCTGCATAAGGTGTAATATCGGTCTTTTATTCATGACGAAAATTACTTCAGAAGGGGCACATACTAACTCTAAAGATCGATATTATCAAGATGTATATTGAACGACAAATTAGAATTTCTGGCATTGTTACGATAAGTGACAGTAAAGTTGCGATACGTATATGGAATATTTAAATCCTTTGCCGTATGCTTTAATAAATAAGGTTCAACAATAAATTTTGTGGTACATTGACAATTCCATAAAGTACCTTACCAAAGTACTGGTAAAAAGGGTACAAAAAATCCGATAAACCCCTTATTGTTTAATATGCTACTAAAAAATAAAAAAGGGGGTAAATGGCTTAAAACAAGCAATTACCAGATGTTTTGAATGAACAATCCTGCGAGTTGGAGGAATATGATGAACAGCTTGTAAGACAGCTTATTGAAAAAGTTATGGTATTTAATGATAAGCTGATTGTTGAGTTCGAATCTGGGGTTGAGATTGATTTAGAATTATAATAAACAAACCGTCGGTTGAGGGGCCATTCCTTCTTAATCGACGGATTTTTTGTGCTTAAAGCTTATTTGATAAAACCATAGAATGATATCTACTCAGCCTGATAAATCATAGTTTCGATTATAATATTGAATTGATTGTAAATTAGGAAGAAAAAAGCAAATGTCACATTGACAAAAGTTGATATGAGGCATATACTATTACATATCAAATAAATTTGATATGAGGTGATGAATTGGATACAACATATGAGGATTACGCAAAAGTGTTTAAGGCATTTTGCGATGAAAAACGTCTGCAAATACTTGAACTGTTACGCAGTGGAGAAAAGTGTGCATGCAAGTTACTAGAAGATCTCGATATAGGTCAATCGTCGCTGTCTTATCACATGAAAATTCTGGTTGAATCGGGTGTTGTTGAGAGTCGACAAGAGGGCAAATGGACCCACTACAAAATCAGTGAAAAAGGTAGCGACTATGCAACTGAGCTACTGAAAACATTGACAACGCCGGAAACAATAAAAAAAAGTGATAATTGTTGCAAAGCTTAAAAATACATTTAAAAGGATATTTTTTTTGAGCATTAAATCAAAAATATTTGATTTGTAATCTGAGTTAGAAAGTGAGGTTTTTGTAGAATGCAAATATTAAAAGCAATATGGGGTGTATTCCAGAATCAAATACTAGGGATGAAATGGCTAAATGAAATAATTGGCAGTGGACTTAATGCATTAGGTCTCGATACAACTAATCGTTGGATTGGAAGCATTCAGTTTTTTGTTTATGACGTTATTAAAATTGCCCTGCTCCTATGTTTTCTGATTTTTATAATCAGCTATATCCAAAGTTATTTTCCACCTGAGCGTAGTAAAAAGATACTAGGGCGTTTTCATGGTGTCGGAGCGAATGTGGTTGCTGCCCTGCTAGGAACGGTGACACCATTTTGTTCGTGTTCATCAATACCGCTCTTTATAGGTTTTACATCTGCAGGTCTACCTTTGGGAGTAACCTTTTCATTTCTTATTTCTTCTCCTATGGTGGATCTTGGTTCTCTTGTTTTATTGATGAGTATTTTTGGTGCAAAAGTCGCTGTTATCTATGTAGTGGTAGGTCTTATTATAGCTGTTATTGGTGGTACACTTATTGAAAAACTTCGCATGGAGAAGCATGTTGAAAGCTTTATCCTTGCTGCTGGTAGTGTAGATATTGAATCCCCTGATTTAACAAGAAAAGACCGGTTTGTTTATGCCAAAGAGCAAACGCTATCAACCTTTAAAAAGGTATTACCGTATATCTTAATAGGAGTTGGTATCGGTGCATTCATTCATAACTGGATTCCTGAAGAATGGGTATCAACCGCACTTGGAAGCAATAATCCCTTTGGGGTAATATTGGCGACATTAATCGGTGTTCCGATGTATGCTGATATTTTCGGTACTATTCCTATTGCAGAAACTTTATTTGATAAGGGTGCACAACTTGGAGTTATACTTTCATTTATGATGGCTGTAACCACACTATCATTGCCCTCTATGATTATGTTGCGTAAAGCAGTTAAGCCCAAGCTTCTGGCAC
>CAYXPB010000253.1:0-7647 GCA_964466645.1 uncultured Acetivibrio sp.
TTCTTGCTAAAGTGTAACATGAAAATAAAGTTGTTGTTCAAATTACGAATTGAAGATCCTTCAAGAAAAAAAAGGAAAAGATGTTTATTCTTAATGTAAACACCTTTTCCTTTTTATTCGTATTAGGAAATTCCAAAAAATTGCTGGTCAATTACCATTTCAAAAACTCTGATTTATATTTTTTGAACCCGCTTAAAGGGATATATCTTCAATCTTGCCGTTTCCCATCTTTACCAGATAAACATCCCAATAACCTGTCCCTAATTTATATGCAAAATTTTTATCAAAAACTGCAAAATCAAATCTATTCTTTCCTTTAATTGCACTTCCTGTATCCATAGCCACTGCATATCCTAACCCTTTTATATAAAATACCGTTCCAAACGGCCAGAAGTTTTTGTCTATTGCAATAGATACTCCCGGTATGATCGGTTGCCCAGAATTTGTAATACCTAAATCATTACCGCACTCTGAACTGCATGGTGTGTATGCTGTTCCTAAAAATTTTCCCAGATACTTACCTCTCTCTACCGAACCTCTTGAACTTACCCCTTCAAATTCTGTAAAGCTTTGTGGTTTTATTCCTACAGAGGCTGCCTTCTTCAATGAGTTTTGGAGCTCAATATTGTCTTGTGACAATTCCTTGTTTTGTTCTTCAAGCTGTTTATTCTGCTCCATCAGCTCGTAATTTCTGCTCTTGATCCCCTCAAGCATAGTGCTAATTTGCTCATTTTGTGCCGCTATCTGTTTAAACTGATCTTCCAACATACTGTACTCATTTGTTATTGTGCTATTTTTCGATATTAAGTTGTCATTTTCTTCTGCGATTGTTTGTATTCTGAGGAATGTATCTTCGTACTTTACTCTAGTGTCTTTGTACCATTTATATATAAAGTAATTATTGAGCCCTAGAGATACAAGCACGACAAATATGATATATGCTACCAATATAAGTGTCTTTTTATACTTTTTTTGAGTTTTTAACCTCGGAGGCTCACTTAGTGGTGCTGCCTCATCGCTTAACATAATAATTTCCTCCCTTAAATTAAATCTCAAGTGGCATTAAACCACTTAAATTTGTTTTATGTTTTCAAGATGTGTAATAATATTGTTCAGTTTTAATTATCAACAAATAATTCATGTTTTATACATTTATTTTTTAATTTTTTATATTTACAATTTAAAATGATTGTGCTATAATAAGAATTCGTTATCGGGGTGTAGCTCAGCTTGGCTAGAGTACTTGCTTGGGGTGCAAGGGGTCGTGGGTTCAAGTCCCGTCACTCCGACCATAGAAAAACAAGGATTTATTATATAATAAATCTTTGTTTTTTTGTTTTAAGACATTAAATAAAAAACCGGCTTACAGTACGTAAGTCGGTTTTTATCACATTTCTAGTTTTGCTTGCATAGGGACTATTTTAGCCACAACACATTATCTTTTATTTCTGTCGTAAATTTCAAATCAGCAATTCTAACATAAGTAAAGTTCAAGTATTCAAGTACAGTTTCACCTGTCTTTAACTTGTCGCTTCCTTCTTCTTTTGGCAATGTTAAATCTGCTTTGCCAGGAATTTTTATGTATAAGTTACTTGCATCAGCAGTCAAATATTGTGAAAAAGCAGAAATTTCAATATAATATTCGTTATCATGTAATACGTACATAATAGGTTCTTCACGTAATACAAAAAATTCTGATTTCATTGAATAACTTCCACTTGAACTTACATTGACACTTGATGTACTCTGATTTGTTGTCAATTCGGCTGTCTTAGTAGCCTCATTCCAGAAAAGTGTTGCACCTACCGCTTCTGTTGTCTTCCTTAGACTTAAATAAGTTGTCCCATCTAAGTTCAGCATTGGGTATTGCTCATCTTTTAAGCTTTTTCCATTAACTGTTATATCATAAGTTATTGGATTTAAGATATATTGAGCCGCTGCCCCTGCTGTCCCTGTGATAAGACTACCTAAAATTACACCTATCACAAACTTTTTCATATAAAAACTACCCCTCTCAATAAATACTTACCTTTTATATTATAACATCAATTAGCAATGCTGGTCTACAAAATTGTAAAACATTTCATGCACCTTTTTTTATAAGCTGAATAGTATGTAGTATTCTAAAATAATTTCATGGAGGTAAATAAATATGGCAGACGGATTTAAAAAGTTTTTTGGTGATAACAGTGAAATATTATTCTTTATCCTTGTTTTCTTAATACTATTTTGCAATGGAAAAGGTTATGATTGTTAATAAGGTTATCTCATAAAAACTTTGCATTTGCAATTTCTAAAAATACAATTTACATATTATGTATTGTATGATATTCCTACAACGGAAATCATTAACACCTACGATAAGTTTTCTACTATTAAATTGAATAAGTTATTTTTAGAAAGGGCCTATCACTATTCTTAATAGCTAACCTTACTTATGGGGACATTCGTGCTACGATTGTCCCCATATACTATTTCAGGCTATTCAAGGAAAATTTTTATTATTATATTTCTGTGTTAAATGAAATGATCGGAGGGACTTTTCCCCTCCGATCATTTCATCAATTACATTTTATTCTTTAACCACTTACTAAGCCGTGAAATACTGCTTGGTAGTAATAAAAAATAAGTAATCCCAAATTTTATAACATATACCATTGCTAGACTTTTATAGTAACCAGGTAATTTCACGACTTTCAACTTCACATATTTAGCTTCTTAGTAAAACTAACAATCTGCAACGCCGCCTACTGATCCACATGGTCTACAGAAGAACAGTAACAAGAATAGAATAATGAACCATAAAATTTCATCGTTTTCGAATATACCGCCTACACAGCCTTTACCTAACATTTAAAATCAATCCTTTCATTTTAAATTCTTTACAATAGTATAATATTCATCAACAGGTTTTGTTGTTACAATTTCTCAAATCAAAAAAAAATTTTTAAAGTATTCCGCCTGTATTGATATAAAAATCAAAAAAAGAATTTCCTTTTAAACTCACAGATATTTACAATAGCTCTTTATACTCTTTTTTTAACTGCAGGATTGACAATTTCTTGGTCAAGTGAACTTTGGAGGCTTCCGCATTGTACATTACACCCGCAATTGTCACTCCACTCGACCGGCGAGCCTAAATGTTGAAGTAAATCTTTTATATTTCCGGTCTTTTGTAAAGCCTCCAATCTAGTATTCCACAAAGTCAATGAACCTTCGATTATCTGAGCCTTGGCTTTCTTTACTTCTTCTAAATTCCCCAACATTATATCATCTCCTTAAAATTATACAGGCGGAATATTTTTTTAAGCTTTTATCAGGAACCATACACATCATTAATATTGTTCATGTAAATTACACAAAAAGTTAAATCTATTTTTAGGAATTTATAGTTGATACAATAAAATTCTCTATATTTTCAAATATAACCGGACATGAAGGTTTGCCGCAGTTAATTGCCGTAAGAGGGCACTTTTTAGTCTGACATGACGGGTAAAATGCACACTTTCCACATTTCTCAACACTATTAATATAGTCTTTTGTCCACATTTCCATTTTTACTTTGTTTAGATTTAATGTGCCATCACCATTTAGTACTCCTATATTGTTAATAGAGTTATCAAAGGCAACTGTACATTTATATAGCATACCATCAGAACCTATCACTATTGAATTACTTTTGCTTGCATAACACACATTTCCATGAGGATCTAATGATTCACGAACATCTTGTTTTGAAAACCTCATATTTATACAAGCTTTATTGAGAGATGAAATATAGCCTGCTATATAAGCATGGTCATCAAAGTATTCGTTTGCGTCTTTATTGCATCTTCCCCAATTTCTTACCGGCTGAAATGTTATCACAAATCTCTTGTCTGTTGAAAATACCGGAGCTATTTCATCTCTAATCCAATTCTCTATAGTTTCAATTGATGTTGGAGAAAAATTAACTCTTATCTTCACAGTAATTTCTTTATTATCAAATTGCTTTAAAGCTATTAAGTTTTTCATTATTGTACTATATGTCCCTTGACCTCCAACTAACTTTCTGCTTCTATTGTGTACGCTTTCAGGTCCATCTAGTGTTATCTGATAATATAGTACATTGCGCTCAATTAGCTTCTCCACCCGTTCAGGTATCAATAAATATCCATTGGTAGTCATTGAACTTATATACTTAATATCGTTTTCGCTGCAATATTGCATAAAAGCGTCAGACATATCGAGTATCTCATCAAAGGCTAAAAGTGGTTCTCCACCGAACCATGAACAAGTCATCCTTGAAAAATTTTCTCTTTCTGCTTTTTTCTTAACAAACAGCTTTATCCCACGCATTATTTTAGGTGTTATAATTCCGTTTTCAAAGCTTTCATAGCAGTATGAACATCTAAAATTGCAGTTTTCATGAGGCATAATGGTAAGTCCTAGAGTACTGTCTTGTTCTTTTTCAAGAGTTGATTTCACTAGATTTTCCTCATTGACTTCATTATTAATCAAAAACCCTTGTACACAAAGTTCAGATCCTAGCAATTCGTCTAGTTGATTGTCATCAATCCCGTTGTTTAAAATATTTCTTACCGTTTCGACATATTCTTTAGGTATTTGTGCTATAGCACCCATAAAACTGTTATATAAGATTATTTCCTCACCCTTTTCAATTACAAAAGTATAAATTGATTTCTTCCACTTTTTCAATATACTCCCTCCCTGAATGGTTGATAAAATACAACTAATATTAATAGATAAAACAATTAATAAAACTTTTGTCAGGTGAATTAAAATGCGAATTTGAAATGATAAATTGACGGTTTTTGACTTTCTTAATTGTATATTTGCATATTTTAATATATATTGTTATTATTTCCACTTACAATAATATGATATACCATATAAAACCATTTTTCAATATGTCTTGTACATTTTTTGCAAAAAAATTTTTTAACCCCAAATTATTATATTTGGGTTCCGAATAATATTATAGATATTTGAAAATTTGTCAAGCAAATCACATGTGCTAGTGAACAATAGTAATTTAAACAGCAAATGTAATGTGCAAGAAGTAACAAAAAGTACAACATGAACCGACTTACAATTAGAAATTTATATCAAATATTCTATTATTAATATTTGGTATATATTATAAACATAAGTATTTATATTATTTTTGAAAGGATGATCATGATGATTAAGAAAACAAAAGGATTATTAGCATTATGTATGTTAGTATCAGTAATGCTAACAAGTGTATGTGGGGTAAATGCCGCACCGAAACCAAAGAAACCCGGGCCAGGGCCGAAAGACAAAATCAAGATTGAGATCCACACGAACCACAAAGTACCAAAACCTCACAAAAATGCCAACATAACATTTATTGACTTGAGCAACTCGCATTGGGCATATATTTCAGTATCGGATCTTTGTGACCGTGGAATTATTGTTGGATACTCAGACAACTCATTTAGACCAAATGAGCAAGTTACAAGATCTCAGTTTGCTACAATGTTGGCAAAAACACTTAGCTTAGAAACAAAAAGCAAAACTGAAACTTTTAAGGATGTTCCTAAAAAAAGATGGGATTTCCAAGCAGTAGAAGCTGCAAAGGCATACCTTACAGGATATAAGAAAAGCAATGGTGAAATGTTCTTCTATGGCGAAAGAAGTGCTGTACGTGAAGATATGGCTGTTGCATTAGTTAAAGCACTTGAGTTAAATGTAGTAAGCAACGATAACAAACTAGAAGAAATATTTGATGATTATGCAAAAATTTCTGAAAATCTAAGGGATTTTGTTTATACTGCTTACGAAGAAGGAATTATGTTCGGATCTAATGGAGAATTCAATCCTCAAGGTTCTTTGACTAGAGCTGAATCAGCTGCACTTTTAGAAAAAGTTATCGAAAAAACAGAAAAGGTTGTTATTGGTGACATTAGCGATGAAGATAAAGTAGTAGTAGACAATGGCTCTAATGCAACACTTAGTGCTCTTAAGTTTGATGGTGAAACCGTCGAAGATTTTGATAAAAATGATACATATTATGTAGTAAAGCTTGAAAATAATGATATCCCTAAAGTTACAGCAAAAGCAACTAATTCTGATGCTACTGTTGAAATTACTCAAGCAACAGATGTACCAGGATATGCAAGAGTAGTTGTAACATCTGATGATGAAGAAACTACAAAGACATACACAATTCGTTTCTTGGTAGAAGATGCAAATTCAGACGCAACACTTAGTAGTCTTAAGTTTGATAATGTACTTGTAAAAGATTTTGATAAAGATGATACTCATTATACAGTAAATGTTGATGATGATGAGGACATACCTACAGTTACAGCTGTAGCAAATGATGATGAAGCTACAGTATCCATAACCCAAGCAACAGAAATACCAGGATATGCAAAGATAGTTGTAGTTGCAGAAGATGGTGTGACAAAAAACATTTATTATTTAAAATTTACAGCAAATGAAAGTTCAGATGCAACACTTAGAACTCTTAAGTATGATAATACAAGTGTAAAAAACTTTGATGCTGATACTACATCTTATGTTGTAGAACTTGACGATGATAGTGATATTCCTAAAGTTACAGCTGTAGCAAACGATGATGACGCTAGATTGACTGTTACTCAGGCAACATATTTGCCAGGAACAGCAAAAGTGCTTGTAAAAGCTGAGAACGGTACAGAGAACTTATACAAAATACGCTTTGTTATAGCAGACTAATATATAGCAAACAAAAAAATTCTCGGCAAACAGCCGGGAATTTTTTTTTATAGTCATCCCAATTATAGCATTTGCAAAATCCTTTGTAATATGCTAAACTTTAAGCATCCATTTTTGATAGCCTCTTTTGTTTTTATTACAGTTGCTGAAATTGTAATAAGTCTAGCAAAGGAAGTTTTGTTTTAATTAATAGTTTAATTTAAAAACCACGGGCGCAGCCCGTGGTTCTTCGTTTTCTAATCAGCTATTTGGGGTTGTAAGCCTAAACTGATGTTGTATAATAATTTGCGTTTTATTGCAGGGTATTGAAGGTTTCTCGACAAGGTTTCTATAATCACCTTGAAGCACAGAGGAAGCCTTGGAAATACGAAGCTCTGGCGGCTGAAATATACGAAATAATAGATGAAGACGAGTGTAATGATACATATGGGCGATATCGGATGCACAAAGCCTTAGAGCTTAAAAAGGATGCCGAAGGTAGCAATTTTCCGTACATACCACATGAACGTACGGTATATCGGGTAATGGAAAAGCTAGGTCTAGTACACACGCCAAAGCGCAAGCCTAATGGGATCACGAAGGCAGACAGGGAAGCAATGAAGTCTGACGATAAGATAAAGAGAGATTTTGATGCTGAAGAACCGCTTATAAAGGCGGTTACAGACATTACAGAAATTAAAACTGCTGAAGGCAAACTATATGTTTCAGTAATTGAAGACTGTTTTGATAATGCAGTATTAGGGCTTTCAATAGCAGATAACATGAAAGCTGAACTATGTGTCGAGACATTAAGAAATGCACTCATAGCTTATCCTGGTCTTCGTGGAGCAATAATACATTCGGACAGAGGAAGTCAGTACACCAGCGAGGAAGCGTTATTACGAAGAGTTAAAAACAAGTGCAGCATAGACAACTTCAAAG
>CAYXPB010000254.1:0-7628 GCA_964466645.1 uncultured Acetivibrio sp.
ATCATATTCATAGGTAGTCAATGCATTATTGGCTAATTTCAACGACTTTCGGTTACCATTCTTACCATATGCATAAGTGGTAGTTCCGTCTATTGTTGTAACCATCTTCATACGGTTCATTTCATCAAAAAAATATGTTGTTGTATTGCCTGGATCTTTTATTTCCTTTACATTGCCTTCTTCATCATAATCGTAATCTACTACTTTTTCACCAGGAAGCACTTTATAATCGAGCAGGTTTAATTCATTATACTCATATGTAGTTTCACCTGTTTCATCTACTGTTCTAACCACATTCCCCACAGCATCATAGTAGGATTCCCTGATGTCACTAACTGTTTTTTCTACTTCATTCTCAGTTACTTTACGCGTTACAATATGTGTTTCAACGTTGTCATATTCATCATAAGTGTATGTATGTACCTGACCACTTCTATCCGTCTTTTGAGCCAGCCTACCAAACAAATCGTAACTATCATAAGTCTCAGGCCTGTCTTCTCCATCAAGCACTTTTTCCAGCCTGTACATATTATCATAGAAATTCGAGGTTTTTTCTACTCCATCAACCTTAACAGTCTTTATATTGCCAACAATATCATAAGTATAGCTTGTTATTTCTCCTTCTGTATTTGTTACACGCTCAAGTCTGTCGAATTCATTATAGTTATAGTTTGTTTTTAGTCGGTATTCTGTTTCTCCATGCTCATTAATTATTTGATGCACCCTATCTTCAGTGCTCTCATGATCCTTCCAATCTGTCACCCAGATCTGATTCCCTATAGCATCATATCCAAAATATTGGGTATTGTACATTGGATTGGTCTCTGATACCAATCTTCCAAGTTCATCATATGAGAACAAGGTTGTATTAAATACTCCATCGGTAGCTGTTTTCTTATTACCTACTTCATCATATGAAATTGTTGTAACTACCTCTTGTTTTACATCGTTTTCATCCGTATACCATGTAGTTGTTTTTATAACCTTGTTAAGTTTATTATACCTATACTCAGTCTTATTACCTCTTCTGTCGGTTTTCTCAATTACATTACCAACAGAATCAAACACTGCCTCTGAGTAATTAGTTCTTGTGGCATCCGTTACTTTTGTTATATTGTTTAATCCGTCATATCCATAGGATGTTATATTACCTCTTGCATCTTGTACAGACTTAAGATTACCTATTTCATCATATTCCTGTATTGTTTTATCTTCCTTGTTTGTTTCATACTTTATTCTCATTCGGCCTAAGGCATCATTCCTTAGTACTATAGGTCTGATTTTAGTTGAGGTTAAGTAGTCCTTCTCAGTCATAACTTCATACTTTACTGTCTCTCCATCCTCAACAACACTTTCATAGCCATAGGAATAAGTGATGAGTTTCTCCACACTGTTACCCTTTTTATCTTTGAGACCTAACCCATCAGTCTCTTTTGTAGCCCTATTGAGAGCATCATAATCGTACTCAGTAATTTTTCCGTTTGCGTCTATCTCCCTGTACAAATTGTCATTAGCATCGTACAAATACTCAGTAACAAACTCTTTATCCTTACCATCCTCTTTGTAAGGAATTCTAACCTTCCATTTTCTATCAAGCACATCATAATCTACAAAGGTATCTCTTTGCTTTGCATCGGTAACTTTTATAACATTACCATTTGCATCATATTCATAGGCGGTTATGTTGTTGAGAGGATCTTGTATAGTTCTTACCCTGTTAAGTTCATCATAACTATACACAGAGGTAAACCCTCTTTGATCCGTTTCTGTTTCTGTATTCCCTGCTACATCGTAGGTATATGAAACTCTATAACCTTCTGCATCGTATATATGTACAGGTCTGTTGTTTCTGTCATATACTGTTTCTGTTGTCAAATCCTCTGTTGGATAATCCGGTCTATCGGCAGCAAACCTTTCACTTGTCACATATCGCTTATTGCCCACATTATCATAAATACTTATTGTCCTTTTCAATATCTTGGCTTCATCAGCTTTTGGAAATACCTCTTCTACTTTAATCCTGTCATTATTGTCATAGATATACTTAGTAGTGTATTCTCTGGCATTTGTAATACTTTCCAGCCTTCCGGCAGCATCATACTTTTCATATGTATGATTTCCCAATGTATCTATGATTTCAGTCCGGTTATTATATGTATCATCATACTTATATTCAGTTACTTTAAAGTCTATAAGTTCACTTTTCGGATCGTCCTGATCTACTCTTCTTTTCTCAGTAACTTTCTTAACAAGACCTTTTAGTTTTATACCGGCTTCATTAGTATAATAGTCATATATAAGCTCATTGCCCAAAGGATCAATTTCTTTAACCAACTGAGCACTTTTCGGGCCATACTTACCATCGTTATCATAAACAAATGTTGTGGTCTTACCCTTTTTATCCGTCTTTGTGAGCATATTGTTCTTGTAAACAGGATCGTAGGTCATAGAAGTTGTTTGTTCCAATGCATCTACAGTATTTACAAGATTATGATTTTCATCGTACTCATTTGTTGTTGGCTTTCCTTTTTTGTCATACATCTTTTCTTTTGTTTTAAGTCTCTTATCTTTTCCAGCTGTCAAATAGTTATTATATGCCTTGGTCTTTGGATCTTTATTATCTTCAAGTGTTCTTACATCTATGTCCGGTATAACTTCCCACTTTTTCGAATCAGGATTATAATATGAATACTCATACTTAACCTTATTTCCAAGGGCATCAACCTCTTCAACCACCCTCATATCAAGATTAAATCTTGTTCTTGACTCATTGCCGTTTGCATCAATTAAATATCTTTCGTTTGTTGAATCGCTGTAAATCTGGTATCTTTCATTTCCTTCGGCATCGTATTGACGTACAATACGACCCAAGGCATCGTACTCAACTCTTACTGCCTCATTATCATTTGCATCAGTTACTTTTTCAATACGATTGTTAAAATCATACTCGTAAACTGTTTCTTTTAATTCACCGTCTATTACTTTCTTCAACAGACCTTCTGAATACTTGTATTGAACAGTTCTTTTTGTGATGGAATCTTCAATACTTTCAAGCTTTCCATCAGTATTGAAGCTAAAGTCCAGCTTTCTGTCTGTAATATCTGAGACATAATCTATTCGTCCATCAGCGTCATAAACTATATCCAGTACATTTCCGCTTCTATCCTCAACCCTAACAAGACGCTTGGTTGATGTGTTGAATACAAGCTTTGACATATCTTCACTGCTTACAATGTATTCACTATCCTTCTTTTCCAAAGTATCATCTGACCAGAATGGACTCTTTAAGGTGCCATCTCCATTAACTTCAAACGATAACTTTGTACCTGTCGGATAGGTTACTTCTATTGTACTTTTCTCGTCTACATAAGCTGCTGATACATATGCATTGGGATATCCATTAAAGCTTACTTTATGCCAGTCACTTCCGTTTACATTTTTCTCTAACACTTCTAGAGTAGTACCTTTGGAAACCTTACCAATAATCCCGTTATTAGTACCTGCCCCTGACCTTACATTCAATATACTTGCTGTAACTTTTGCGGAGCTTACCTTTTCTTCAAGCTTAGCATCAAAGTTTGTTCTAAAGCCTTTACCTACTATTGAGTCTTCTTTGTTTGAATTGGAATTATAGGTCCTTTCAAACACAATATCATACCCATTGCTGGTTATTTGGATATCCTTATGACTCTCCATATAACTTCCTGTAAGGAGATTTGTGCCGGAACCTGTAATCCACTCGTTTGAATATCTATTGTCCATTCCCTTGTATTCATCTGAAAATTCTATGTTCGCAGAAGTCTGAGGAGTGTACGTTCCTTTTACATAGCTTTGCAGAGAAAACTGCTGGCTTAAGCTGTTGCATATTGTTCCAAGCTGATTAATCACAGCATCATCACTGTCATATCCGGTACTGTTTATTTCAAAATATTTACCGTTTCCAGCTGAAGCAATCTGTTGCAAACCTGACCTATATGCATTCTTTCCAACACCAATTGTGTCTACAATAAAGCCTCTTGGTTTAAAGTTTGAATTGATATAATTAACTACATACGGAATACTGTTAATCGGCCCACTTGAAAACGTAACCATGATTTTCTTATTTGTAGTTCCATTGTAGAAAAACTCATTGACAACTGGTTGCCAATCCATAGGCCCTGCTGCTGGCACACTCGGATCTGTTTCCAGCAATTCTTGCAAATTACCCAGAAGCACTTCCTTATCATTGGTAAGTCCTTGGACTTTTTTAATACTGCCGTAGGTACCTGAATCATCATACGTTACAATACCAACATTATATCTGCTTTGCGCTGAAGGATTGCTATAAATCCAGTCAACCAGAGAATATGCTGCTATCGTTCTATATCTGTATATATCATACAATGGATTTGCTTTTATTAATGCTGCCTGATCAATAAACAATATAATATCTATTGATTGAAAACTTGGTGCTAAATCTCTATCCCCTAGAACGTAAGTTCCATATCGGGCATCATTTCCACTTACCTTACTATTGGCAGAGTCGGACTTCATATTGGATAAAGCCTCAAATGCTTTAACTTTCTTTCCTGTTTGGCTGTCTATTGCTTCTTCATTAAAGTACATAACTGCAAGTTCTGCTTCTGGAACACCTTTAAGATTTGTCTTGTCGTAATTAAAGGTTACTATCACATTAGATATTGGATAATTACCTGCCACAACATCTACTTTACTTACAACACCAGGTGTATCTAATGAAGCATCCGGTACTAGTATGTTATCTGTTGGAACAATCTGTAGCGGTGCAATCAAGATATTACCATCGCCTTCTGCCTTAACTGATGCAGTTCTGTCCCAATTAACCGCTTCTTTTTGTGCCGTGATAGAAGCAGCATCTTGATCTTTCACTAACGGACCTGTTCCAAGAATCACTTCAGCACCATCATATAAACCGTCACCATCAGTATCAGGGTTCAATGGGTTTGTGCCTATTTTTAGCTCATAACCATCACTCAAGCCATCTCCATCGGAATCATACTGGTCAGGCTTAGTACAGGAAAAAAGCTCATCTACGTTGGAAATCCCATCACCATCATCATCTGTTGTAGATATGAAATCCAAAGGTTTAACAGCTTCATCACTTATTTTTATTTCATTTGAAAAACTGCTTTCACCCTTTTCATTAACTGCCTTGATTACATAATAGTATTCGCCTTCACCAATATTTCTATCTTCATATGTATTGGACAATACATTCTTTGCAATCAAATTACTAGTGCTATAAGTATCACCTTTGGTTGTACTTCTGTAAACATCGTACCTGTCAGCCCCATTTGCACTAGTCCAGGTTAATCTTGAATTGCCGATTGTCTTTATTCCAAATAATTTTGGTGTTTTAGGTACTGCCTTAAATATTTGAAGATTTGAATTTCTGCTGATACCGCTGCTATTTGACGCGCTTACTACATAATAATACGTTGTATCACTCTTGGCTGTTGTATCAGTAAAACTTGTTGCTGTTATATCAGATTTTATATCAACTAAGTCCCCAATATATTCTCCGCGCTTTACTGTATAACTTTGCGCTCCTGTTACTGCTCCCCATGAAAGTGTTATTCCTGTGCTTGTCATGCTTCCGGTAACAACAGGAGCACTCATAGCTTCCGGTACAACTGTAACTGTACACTTTGAAGTAAAGCTCCCTGACACTGAAGTCGCAGTTATAGTTGCAGTTCCGCTACTCAATGCAGACACTGCACCTTTTTCATTTACTTTAGCCACTTTTTCATCACTGCTTGTCCATTTAACCTTTTTTACTGTTGAATCAGCAGGTGTAAATTGTGTATTTAAAGCATATCCAAATCCTACTTTGAGTTTTAAACTACTCTTATCAAGACTTATTCCTTTTACAGGCTGGACAACAACAACTTTACAACTATCCGCATATATTCCTTCTTCAGGCTCTGCCTTTATATATACCTCACCTGCTTTTATAGCAGTTACTGTACCGCTTTTATTAACCGTAGCTATACTATTATCATTTGAGCTCCAGTCGATATTTTTATTGCCTGCATTTAAGGGTAATGATCCAGCTGTTATAGCCGCTGTTTCACCAACATTTAGTGTAATCACCCTTTCCTCAAATCTTACCCCAAGAGTCTTTTGAGTAACTACAACTGTGCAGCTTGAGGTATATCCCCCATCCTCAGCTTCTGCTGTTATAATTGCAGTTCCTTCAGAAAATGCCGTAACTACTCCACCTTGACCTACTGAAGCCACATCGGTATTATCCGAACTCCATTTTACTTTCTTGTTTGTTGAATTTTCAGGTGTAAATACAGCATTAAGTTTTACACTGTCCCCTGTTTTCATTGAATATGTTGATTTATCAAGAGCCATACTATCAGCAGGCTGACTAACAATTACATTACAATAGGTCTTAAATCCACCTTCTACAGTTTCAGCAATTATATTGGCAGCACCAGTTTTAACTGCTGTAACAGTACCAGATTGACTTACTGATGCAATTTCACTATTGTCTGAACTCCATGTTATATCCTTCTTATCTGCATTGGAAGGAAGAACTGATGCATCAATAGTGCTCTCTTCACCCACATTTAATTTAAGAACTTTGTCTTCTATAATTATCCCTGTTACAGAAACAGGTTCCGTCACAGTTTTTTCAACTGGAAATGTTTTAATCATGCCCATAAGGAATTTTCTCATTAATGCAAAATCGATGGCAGTAATGTTTCCATCTCCGTTTACATCCGCAGCTTTTATGGAATCATAATCTTCCACTACTTTTTTACTGTCAAAATCTTTGATTATACCAAGCAGATACATTCTCATTATCGCAAAATCTATGCTATTACGATTCCCGTCTCCGTTTATATCTCCATATAAAACTGATTCTTCAACACTTTCAGGAGCAAACATAATACTTGGTCTCTCATAAACCTCTTCCGAGACACTTTGCAGCGCAACATTTTTAGATTCACTGATTTGCTGTTGATATTCGTCAAGAGCAAAGGAATTGCTGCCAATGAGAATAGAAGTTACTAAGGACAAAACTAAATACAACGGTACGACCTTTTTAAAAAACATTCCTTTTTTCATTATATCTCTCCCCTTTTTGCAAAATCTTCTGTATAATATAAATCTATATGAAATAAAGAAACATCTTCCTTAAATTTTTGAAAACAAGATGTTTCAAGTTTTAAATTAAATAAGGAAACTCTAATATAATTGTAGAAACAACACTTTGACAAACCAAAGTTATAAATGTGAATATATTGTATATGACCCTTAATTTGTGCATAACAGATTATACTAATTTTTTATGAATTTTTCAATAATATTTTACAAATTTTCAAAAGTTTTTCAACTTTCGATTATCTAAATATTATATACACATAAAAACATCTCGATAATTTTATCAATTATCGAGATGTTTTAGTCTTTAAAGTGCCCAAATATAATTTTGGTGAACAATAGTAATCAGATCGAAATCACAACACATTTGGCAATCAACTTATCCTTTGAAAGCTTTCAAAACAAGCATGTAGGAATCCTCTTTGTAGGGAAAATACTTAAAATCCCCATAACACTCATATCTCTTAAACCCTACCCTTTGCACCATATCTATG
>CAYXPB010000255.1:0-5984 GCA_964466645.1 uncultured Acetivibrio sp.
GCTGAAAAATAGATATACCACTTTCCACTAATAAAATGTATTTCAGGAGCCCAGATATGCCCACCCATAATTCCGCTAGCTGGTCTTTTCCATATTGACTCAGGGGAAGCAGTTGAAAGTTCTTGAATACTTTTCGCTCTTCTTAATTCTATCCTATCGTACTCCGGTACCGATGCAGTCATATAATAATAACCGTCAGTATGCTTGTAAACCCATGGATCAGCTCGTTGCTTAACTATAGGATTTGATACAATAACCGAACCTTCCGGTCCAGTTAGACTCGGGGGTATAACTGAATCATCAATCAATCTATAGGTTGCATCCATCCTATCAAGATCAGATACAATTTCTTCTAATTTCAACAATTTCTCATAATGCCTTATATATCTCGTATGGTAATTATACGACTGAAAAGAAGTACATGAAGAATCCGCAAGCCCTTGAACCTTTTTGAAAGTTGCAGCCGCTGCAAAAGCACTGCTTCCATCGTTCTTTTCGAGAGTGAAATCATAATTTACAGATCTTAAATAGTAGTCTGGGTAATTTACAGATTGTATAGACACATATCCCTCTCCCTGATTGGCAAGCCCCTTTACCAACTGCCACTGTGAATCCTCTTCAGGGTTAACATTATCATCTATCTTAGCATCGAAATAGCTATGCCTTATATACATATTAGGGTAATTATAGGACTGAAGCTTGGTTTTAATAACCTCCACACCGGTTGAAGCCAGCTGTATTGTTCCAGTTGACTTATATCCATCATTCACCATTGCAGACAAATCAGCTGCAAACATGTTCTTTACTGCCGGGTTACTTGAGTAGCATACAGTAATAGCTACTAATATCATAACCAATACACTTATTTTAAATGTCCCATTTTTCATGATTAATGCACCTCCCCATCAATTTAGATGATTCTCTATTATAATAATACCAAATTTAAATGTCTTATGGGGTAAATAAAGTTAGTTTTTATATTTAATATTTAATAACATTAAAAAAGCTCTAGTAGATTATCAAATCCGCTGGAGCTTTTGTCCATTTTTATCACTTTGTGCCTATCACATATTTTATGAAATTTGTATATATTCATTTGCTTCTTCTGTGTTGTATGTATTACTCTTTAATAATTCCACCAAATCGTTTCTTTTAACAACTCTAGGGATTTTAACCTGATTTCGTGATGCTCCCTTTGACACAAGCAAAGTTTTTAGTGAATCAAAAGTCCCGGGCTTAACAAGTTCTAAGGATACATGCTCAATTTTCATTACTTTTCTAAATTGTTCGTATCGGGGGTTTGCTATGCAAAGCTTTATTTCAAGTATCCTTTCAGCTTCATTTCTATTTAATGCCTTTGTGTTATTAACTTCGGCGAAAAAGACATATCTTCCCGGTGAAATATCTATGTCAGCCATAACTGTATAATCGACCAGTTCGAGTTTCAGGTGCTTAAAAGTCTCAGAAATGGCCTGATGAACTGCTTGCTCCGAAGTCTTTTCTGCATTTATACTTATTAACTGATTCTTCCTGTATAGAAATTCTAATTCAGGAGTTTTACCACAGTATCCCACTACTTTAACTACATCACCCAACCTATAACGGTAAAACCCAGCACGATTTGTAATGACCACTTCATATTTTTCACCAATTATCAATTCTTCTATATTGTATGTGGATATGTTTTTACCATCACACTCATCCACATGTATAAACTCATAATATACACTTTTAGGAGCTGCAACATAAGTAGCTTTATCCAATCCTATTTCAATCCCAATTAACCCCTCAGTTGCAGCATATGTGCCACAGTATACCGGTAAATCTGAGGTATATCTTTTCACCTTTTCAAGATACATCTTAAATCCAGCACCTGAAACTCCCCAGATAAAAGCACACTTGGGCCATATCCTGGTTACAATCCCTTCCATTCCAGCTGTAAACTCTCTCTCTAATTCCTCCGCCCTTTTAGGATTTGGCTTCATCTTTTTTTGAAGCTTATCTCTTAAATCTTCTGTGATTAGGATTTTTGAGCTAATTTTCCCCTCTCTAATATCCTCTGTAAGATCAGGCCATTTACTTTCAAGGCATCTCAATAAATCTAGGATTGATGGAATGAAAGCAGCAGATAAGTACATTACTTCCCTATCCATAAGTGCAAAAAGTAAGTGAAGATAATTTACGTCGAATTTTCCACCTTGCTTGAGAATTTCGATAGGTGTTGTCCATATGTATGGAATTATCTTCTCCATAGACTTCATCCCTCCAGCGGTTCCTGCACATATGGGTATGCCTCCTTCAGTTTTTCCCGAACCACACATACCAATAAGGTTAAGCCCTCTTCCATAGGTCCACTTCTTTGAAAGACTTTCGTGCAAAACACTCTGAGTCAACAAACCCATATACCCTGAAATTGATTGACGCGAACTTTTAGTCACTGGTATCAACTTTTGACTACCTGTCGTCCCGGATGATATTCCGAAATACTCCACTTTTTCTAATGTAAGAATATTGTCTTCACCTTTTGCCATACGTTCAATAAAATCTTTATAATCCTCATATTGGGTGAGAGGAACCATATTCTTAAACTTCTGGGGTGAATCTATTGATTGGAATGCATATTTTTTACCATACTCCGTACCACTGTTTTTTGTTATAATTTCCATTAGTAACTGCTCGTTCTTTTGGGCAGCATATGCCAAATCTTTTTCAAAGTTCTTTTTATATCCTTTTGCAACCTTTAAAAAACTATATAACATAATTTTTGAAATCATTCCCAAAGCAAATTCCCTCCTATACTATTACCTCGTCCTCAGAATCGTATCCTGCGATAAACCTAACCATCTTATTATACAACCAAGTCAAATTATTTCCAAATATTTCTCATCAAAAAATGCTCCGGTAGATTATCAATTCTACCAGAGCATTTGTCTATTTATTTTCACTTTATACCAATATCTTTCCTAAAATGCTTATCTTTAAAACTTATCTTCGCTACACCTTCATAGGCCTTTTTTATTGCCAGATCAAGATTGCTCTCTACCGCAGTCACACCAAGCACTCTACCTCCGGCAGTCAAGTATTTGCCATCCTCACATTTCGTGCCAGCATGGAAAACAACTGTATTTGCGTCCTTTTGTGCTTCATCAATTCCTGTTATTTCATATCCAGTCTTATACTCTTTAGGATAACCGCCTGATGCCAAAATTACACATACGGCAGCATTATCCTCCCACTCTATATCCACTTCATCAAGCTTCTCATCTATGATGGCATTGAATATTTCAAGAAGGTCTGTTTTAAGCCTTGGAATTACAACCTGAGTTTCCGGATCTCCAAACCTTGCATTGTACTCAAGAACCTTAGGACCCTCAGCTGTTACCATAATTCCAAAATATAGTATCCCTTTAAATTTTCGGCCTTCTTTATTCATTGCATCCACTGTTGGCTTAAATACCTTCTCCATACAGTAATTTTCCATCTCTTTGGTATAGATTCTGCTTGGCGAGAAAGTTCCCATACCACCTGTATTAAGCCCCTGATCATTGTCTAATGCCCTCTTGTGATCTTGGGAACTTACCATAGGTTTTACTGTTTTACCGTCAGTAAAGGCAAGTACCGATACTTCGGGACCTACCATAAATTCTTCTACTACAACCTTATTCCCAGCTTCTCCAAAAGCTTTATCCTCCATGATATTTACAACAGCTTCCTTTGCTTCCTCAAAGTCCTGAGCAATTATAACACCTTTACCTAAAGCTAGTCCGTCTGCTTTTATAACTATAGGAAACTTCTCAGTTTTTAAGTATTCTAGAGCATCGCTGCTTTTTTCAAAAACCTCATATTTTGCAGTAGGAATATTGTATTTCTTCATAAGGTCTTTAGCGAAAGCTTTGCTGCCTTCTATAATAGCAGCGTTCTTTCTTGGGCCAAAAGCCCTTATTCCCTCTTTCTCGAAAGCATCTACCATACCGGCAGCTAAAGGATCATCGGGAGCAACCACTACCAATTCAATCTCTTTTTCCTTTGAGAAGTTTACCATTCCCTCTATATCCATAGCCTTTAAAGGCACACATTTTGCAATAGCAGATATCCCTCCGTTTCCGGGAGCACAATACAACTCTTTTACCTGTTTGTTCTGAGCAATCTTCCATACAAGCGTATGTTCACGTCCACCACCGCCTACAACCAAAACCTTCATTTTATCACTCCTTAAAAATAAACTATTTCCACCTGTGAAACAATTTACTTCGACTAATCCTATTTCACAAATGGAAGGCTTTGCCCATTTTCATATAAAAACTACGGGCCTTCGAGCCCCTCCGTTTTTGCCTCTTTCACTTCGTTCGAAAGAGGCGTAATAAAACTTATCAAGGGATAGGCTAATAATAGCTATCCCCTGAAATAACTTGCCATTTATACCTAGTGTTTAAAATGTCTCATTCCTGTAAACACCATTGCTATTCCAAATTTGTTACATGCATCTATCGACTCCTGATCCCTTATAGAACCGCCGGGCTGAATTATTGCGGTAATACCTGCAGCAGCCGCTGCTTCAACACAATCTGGAAATGGGAAATAAGCATCGGAAGACATAACAGCTCCTTTAGCACGTTCTCCAGCATATTCAATAGCAATTTTTGCTGCCATAATTCTATTAGTTTGACCAGGACCAACTCCTATAGACTGTTTACCGATAGCTAAAGCTATACCATTGGATTTTGTATGCTTGACCACCTTCATTGCAAAAATAAGACTATCCAACTCTTCCTTTGTTGGTTTCTTTTCTGTAACATATTGTAGCTCATCAACATTTAACAAATCATTGTTGTAGCTTTGAACCAACAAACCACCTGCAACTTTTTTCATATCATATGTACCGGCAGGAAGTTTTGCAGAGATATTGTCAAGCTGCATAACCCTTATATTCTTCTTCTGTGTAAGAATCTTTATTGCACCTTCAGTAAAGGATGGAGCAATAACAATTTCTACAAATATCTTATTAATTTCCTCAGCAGTTTTCTCGTCAATCTCTCTATTTGCAGCTATTATTCCGCCAAAAATGGATTTTGGATCCGATTCATAAGCTCTTACGTATGCATCATATATATTGTCTGCACTTCCAACACCACATGGATTTGCATGTTTAACTGCAACAACTGTCGGTTCGTCAAATTCCTTCAACAAATCAAGGGCTCCATTTGTGTCATTGATATTGTTATAGGATAATTCTTTTCCATGAAGCTGTTTTGCTGATGATAAACAACCTACATTTGCTCCTACTTCCTTATAGAAAACAGCCCTCTGATGAGGATTTTCTCCATATCTCATATCCTGAGCCTTTTCAAAAGTAAGCGATAAAGTCTGCGGGAATTCCTCTTCTCCCACCTTGTCCCTCAAATATTTAGCAATTAATGTGTCATAATGACTTGTGTGTTCAAAAACCTTAGATGCAAGCTTAAATTTAGTCTTTACGGAGATTTCCTTTGAAGACTTAAGCTCATCTATTACCAGCTGATAATCTGAAGGATCAACTATTACAACTACGTCCTGATAATTCTTTGCGGCAGCACGAAGCATTGTAGGACCACCGATATCTATATTCTCTATAGCTTCTTCCAATTCTACATGTCCCTTTAATATAGTCTGCTTAAAGGGATAAAGGTTTATTATAACCATATCTATAGGCTCTATTCCAAGCTCATTTATTTGTTTCATATGTTCAGGATTACTTCTCATAGCAAGAAGTCCCCCATGCACCTTAGGATGGAGAGTCTTAACTCTTCCGTCAAGGCACTCCGGAAAACCAGTTATATCAGATATATTTATAACATTAATACCTGCATCACTTAAGGTCTTATGAGTTCCACCTGTAGAAATAATCTCAACTCCCACACTTGAGAGTTCCTTAGCTAAATCAACAATTCCGGTTTTATCGGATACACTTATCAACGCACGCTTAATCACATTATCACTCCTTAAAT
>CAYXPB010000255.1:6084-7615 GCA_964466645.1 uncultured Acetivibrio sp.
AACTACTTTATTCTCTAAAATAAGCTTTATAGCTCTTGGCAATATGTCCCACTCTGCTTCCTCCATAACTCTCTTTTGGAGAACTTCAGGAGTATCATCCTCTTTTATATATACGGCTTTCTGTAAAATAATTGGGCCTGCATCGGCCTCAAGCTCTACAAAATGAACTGTAGCCCCTGTAACCTTAACCCCATACTCAATTGCTTTTACATGAGGTGTTAAGCCATAGTAGCCTTTGCCGCAAAATGATGGTATAAGTGCAGGATGCACATTAATTATACTGCCTTTATACCTCTTTATAAACATTTCACCAAGTATGGAAAGGAAACCTGCCATTACCACAAGATCTACACCATGTTTTTCAAGGTGGGAAATTAAAGCAAGATCGTATTCTTCTATTGAACTAAAACTCTTTCTAGCTATACAAACTCCTTCAATATCATTATTACGAGCCCTTTCCAAAGCATATGTATCAGGTTTGCTTGATACTACAGTAACAATTGAGCAATTATTCAAATAACCGCTTTGAATCTTATCGATAATTGCTTGAAGGTTTGTGCCTCCACCCGATACAAGTACGCCTAATTTCAGCATATTTCTACCTCAGACTTCCCGCTTACTATTTCACCAATTATATAAGCGTCTTCCTTTTCCCTGTTAAGGTAACTTACAACTTCATTTGCAATTTTACTATCTACAACCATAGCAATTCCTATACCCATGTTAAAGGTATTGAACATATCCTTATCACTTACATTTCCAATGCTTTGCAGCAAGCTAAATATTGGAAGTATTGGCCAACTTCCTTTTTTAACTTTTATTCCCAAGCCTTCCGGAAGTGTTCTAGGCAAGTTTTCATAGAAACCTCCTCCGGTAATATGTGATATACCCTTTATTTCAAACTTATCTTTTAAGTCAAGTATTGTCTTTACATATATTCTTGTTGGCTTTAAAAGCTCATCCCCAAGTGTCGTCCCAAGGGATTTAACTTCCTCACTCAGTTTTTCCTTACTTGGAGCAAGTACTTTTCTTACAAGAGAGTATCCATTGCTATGTATTCCTGAAGATGAGACACCTATAAGCGTATCTCCTGCTTTAATGCTTTTACCATTAATTATCTTGCTCTTATCCACAATACCCACAGCAAAACCTGCAACATCATATTCATCTACAGGATAGAAACCAGGCATTTCAGCCGTTTCACCACCTATAAGAGAGCATCCCGCCATAACGCATCCGTCTGCTACTCCTTTAACAACTGCTGCAACTTTCTCAGGCTTATTTTTACCTAAGGCAATGTAATCTAAGAAAAACAAAGGTTCTGCTCCACTACAAACTATATCGTTTACACACATTGCTACGCAATCAATTCCAATTGTATCATGCCTGTCCATCATAAAGGCTATTTTCAGTTTTGTACCCACACCATCTGTTCCGGATACCAAAATAGGTTCCTGATATTTGTCCTTATTGAGAGCAAAAAGACCGCCAAAGCCACCTATATCAGTAAGCACCTCCGGTCTAAAAGTCC
>CAYXPB010000256.1:0-7564 GCA_964466645.1 uncultured Acetivibrio sp.
CTCCGGAGGCAGAGCTCGTTGATCAACTTTCATTATGGTAAAATTTCTCCGGACAGTTATGATCCTTCTTATAATTAACTTGTCTTTTTGTGTAGTTTAGTCAATGCCAAAACATGTAATTTTAATTGTTGATACCTCTTTATTTGGATTTATCGGCATAAATCCATACTCTCCTGATTGCAAATTATCAGGTACAAGGATTTGATAAATATTATCCTTAATTTTTTTAAATTCTAATTGAACAATATTATTGGACAAATCTGCTCCCTTCCCGCCAAGCGACATTTTAGACATGATAAATCTTCTTCTATCCTTTTTCACCTCCTTTGCTTTTACCAAATAAAATATTTCTGATGGGTCACTATTGTCATCTAGTTTCACTATTATTGGGGCTATATTTCCTGCACTGAATCGACATTTTGACTGAGATGGGAATACGGTGTAAAATGTTTCCGAGCCTCCATAACCAAAAGCAAGTACTTTCACATCTATACTGGCATCTGCTCTTTCTAAATTCTTCAAAGTTTCATCGGAAAGATAATAAGGTCTAAAAGAGAATTCCGGTGTTGGGCTACTTTCTACGATTATGTTATTAAAAGTGTACTCTATTGGGGCAACTTTTGGTTTAGTTTTATTAGTTTTATTACTGTTTCGTCTATCGGAATAATTCCTTTCTTTATTATTATTCAAACTTTCAATATTACCCTCTCCCTGTGGTTGTTCAATCATGAATTTTACGATTTTTTTTGGGATTTTTTTTGAGGTTAAACTAATTAGACCATCAGACGAAATATCAAAATTGTGATTTGTAGCAATCATTTTACTAATGATAATATTATTAGATACTTTAGCTTGATACATTCTAATAATATCTTCATTGGTAATAGTTTCAATTGGTGGAGAAGATATAAACATTTGATTGGTTATTTTATCCGATATTTTTGCATTTTTCAAGTCAATCAAACCTGTTGTGCTTAAATCAAAATCACATTGGCTTGCAGTGATCTTGGCGAGAATAACATCGTCTGTAATCTTTGCAGACTTCATCGCAATAACATCTTGATTTGTGATTAGATCTTGGGCATTTATTTTAAAATTGAATGTTATAAAAAGAAATGCAATTATGAAAAAATGAGTCTTCATGGTTAAATTATTTTATTGATATGACTACACTAAAGGGTTTCACCGTTCTTGTTATTGATCTTTGCTCCACTTTTAGCAAAGTTACTTTAAAAACTGTTTCAAAAAGTGCCAAATTGTTCATGAAAGGGAGCGCATTCATTATTCTGAGTAATCTGTTCATTATTTGGTATTATTTATTGGCTAATCAACATTAATATTTTTGAAAAAAATTTTAACCTAATCACATAGACTATCAGGATTAAAAGCTTATTTTTCAAAGTTTTTTTATAATAAAATGAGAATAGGAACAGTGAAATACTGTGGCCCCAGATTCATGTTGTCATTCGTTGAGGCCAATGGCTCAACCGTCAGGATCTCTGTGGGAACATGCATTTAACAATCCGTATGAAAAGAGGGTGAAATCACATTTGTGATCCACCCTCTTAAAAGATAAAATAAGTAGAGTAATTTTTAGAAACGTATTCCGAGAGTGATGTTCAGTGATGCGATCGAGAGGGCTTTATTAAATTTATCGCTATCTGTTTCTCTCTCTCCGTCAAATTCGTATTTGTCTTTATATTTCACCTTATGTGAACCCAGCGACAAGTAGTTCAATGATATGGTATATTTTTCCTGAATAACAATACCACCCCCAATTTTGTATCCAAGACCCACTGATGGCTGAAATATTGTACTCCCTTCGTAATTGTCAACTGAAGTAGACATATTCGTAATTTTCAATACATTTATCCCTAAGCCCGCTTCTCCAAACAGACTCATTTCGTCAGACAAATATTTTTCATATTGAAGGCCAAACATTAATGGGACATTTAAATATTTTGGTAATTTATAATCATCTGCTTCATCCAAAGCATCCTCCAAGTCATCCTTAAAGTCGCTTTGGAAGTCATTGTACATAATTCCGGCGTTGAACGTCCAGTATAAATTTTCAACAGATAAAGATGTTATGGCTTTGTAGCCCAGGTATAACCCGGTTGCAGCAACACCGGAACCATCATACAAGGCATCATTTTCGTCATCATCGGCGAAATCTCCCTGCGGTACTGCTAAGCCTACCTGAAACTCATTGATAGTCTGACCATTTATTATGGCAAAACTGCCAAAAACTAATAATAGCAACACTAAAAACTTTTTCATACTTCTTGATTTTTTAATTATTTTACAAATATAGGTTAAATATTAACAGTATGAGACATCCAATTATCTTCCGTCTTACACTCATTCACTGTATGTCATGTTTCGTTTATTATTTTGTCACAAACGTTAATTGTGTAGCATAAAAAATTTCTTGAATTTATTTGTGAACTCCTTTGAATATTGCAACAACTAAAAAGCAACATGATAAGAATTCCTAAAAGTCATATATTTTTATTTGGCATAGTATTTAGTATTTTTTATTGAAGTTGATTTTGTTGAAGCCTCTTCGAGAATTGAAAAGGTTGCAGAACCTTGGCCAATCAAATTTCCGTTCTCATCAAAAGCACTAAATGTGAAAGTATCAATTCTAGGATATGATTCCGCATACGGTGCAAACAATCTATCTCTTTGCCATGTATTGTTACTAATTCTAGGCATGATTATATGTTCGCCTGTATTATCAATGTCAAATTCAATACTTGCTACTTGAGATACAAATTTATCATTAATAACAACTTTGTAGACAACTTCTGTACCTACAGGCCCGGCTTCTGGTATAATTACTCCAACACCAACAACTTCGTCAGGATCTATCAAATAAAAAGGGTCTGATATGTTTTTATTGTAATCAAATAATTCTACACGAATAGCATCATCGATATCTGAACTTGAAACAAGTCTCAATGCCCATGCTTTTGCTTTTAAACCCCAATCATTTAATACCTTTTCTGATGCATCAGTAAAACTTAGTCCAGAAGTAAAACTAGCAACCATCTTTTCTGCAATTGGGTTGGAAATTGAGGTGGTAATTGATGCATCAAAACCGTTATAACCAATAGCTTTTAGATTTAAGAATGCTTCAGAGAGAGACGAACTGCCTTCATCAATCATTGCAGTTTCACATCCTCCAGCATACACCCAAGAGTTAGTGAAATTTGCGTCTGTTGTAAGATTTAGCCATTGCGTAGATATTGCAACATATCCTTCACCATCATGACCACCTATTGCAATTGCCTTTTGTTCATCTTCTGTTAAGGATTCAATTAATTTTTCTGTATATTTTTCACCTGTTAGTAATACTGTTGAAATATCTCCTCCTCTTGTTTTATAATTAGCAGCTCCATGAGTTCTAATAAAAATAATATCAAAATCATTTAAAAAGCTTCCTCTAAATTTTGATAATGTGGCATTGTTATCTGTATATGAATCAACATCATAACCCGCTGATTCAAGCAGTATACTAATCTGGTCTAAGTCAGTATTAAAATCTGATTGAAATGGTGCAAGAATTAAAGCTTTACCATTTCCGTTAGGTAAGACAGGTTTTTCATGGACCAACAATGTACTCAGAGTACTTAAAGGTGATGATCTTGTTGAGCTTTCAATAAAAAGTCTTTCGTCATCTTCTGTTACGACAAATAGGTTAGTATAGGTACCGTCTATTTGCTTAACAACGATACCTGTTCCAGTTGAAGTAGCTTCTACAGCTTCTACACCTTTTATACTTTTTATTTGTTCTACAATTTCATCAATGTCAATTAAATCGTCTGAACTATAAGCATTTGATATTGCTTTTTCAATGATTAAATCCGCATTCACAATAAGATGTTCAGTGTTTTCAACAGCTTCTGCAATTTCCTCAGGTGTAGTTGGAAAATTGTAGGAAATATCATTGTCATCTTTTTGACAAGAATTAAAAACTAGAACGATTAGAAGCCCAATAAGACTACTAAATAAATTATTTGTTTTCATTTCGATATAATTTAAGATCCGTATTGAGAGTATTTAGTATGTACTGTCTCTATTTTGTATGTTAGCTAACGTGTTGATAATTTAATGCTTCTCGTCTCTCCTTTTGCTTCCGGTATCCGCAACGGATCTTTTTACCGGTTTTCGGTTCAGAGGCTCCTCGGTGAGGCCAATTGCATTTTCAAAAATAACAGGTCTGGACAGAGGTGTTCAGTAAGAAAAAGGGCTGCAATCAGTTTTAAATATGACAATTATTTGTGTTAATTAATCTGTTCCGGGGTTGGTCTGTTGTTTGTGGTTCCATCACCCAATTGCATGGCATGATTCAGCCCCCAGGACCATAGCGATCCGTCCATCTTGATGGCAAATGAAAAATTACCGGGGCTACTGAATGATCCTTTGTTGCATGAAACAAATCTCCAATCAGTGTCGCTTCCAATTTGTACAGGAATATTACGGTTGATTGTAGTTCCGTCACCAAGCTGCCCGCTATCGTTTAGACCCCACGCCCAGAGAGTTCCGTTTTTCTTAATTGCAATCGAATAGTCGGGTCCGCTTGTTATAAATGCCCAGTCGCTCTCTTCACCCACTTTCACCGGAATCGAAGATCCATAGTTGGTTCCGATGCCGAGTTGTCCATTATCATTCCTTCCCCACGCCCAGAGGGTTCCATCTTTTTTCAATGCCAGGTTGAAAGTAAATCCATTCGCTACCTGATCCCAGTCATTTTGGGGGCCAATTTGTATTGGAGTAGGACTGTCTGTTTGGGTACCATCTCCAAACGTTCCATAAGAATTATTTCCCCACGCCCAGAGGGTTCCATCAGTTTTAACTGCTATGGTATAACTATCGCTAATAGCAACCTGTTTCCATTTATTGTCATTACCAACCTGCGTAGGAGACAGAAACATAAGTGAATTGATGTCATCGGGATTTAATGATTTTCCTGTACCCAACATACCATTTGAATCAAAGCCCCATGCCCAGAGTGTGCCATTTTTTTTAATTCCCATCGCCTGGTGAAAACCGCAATATATTGAATTCCAATCATTATCGTCCCCTATTTGAGCAGGGGTGAAAGGATTTACGTATCTTCCATCTCCTGTACCAATTCCGGCACTATGCAAATGTCCGCTACCCCAAATTGTTCCGTCAGCTTTTAGGAAGATGTTCCCATCTAAACTGCAAGCCACTTGTGCAAAGTTATCAGATGCGCCAATCTTACCTTTCTGCTTCATTCTGCCAATGGATCCATATCCACAGGTCCATAATGTTCCGCCGTTTTTTATTGCAAAAGTGTACGTACTTGCACAAGCAACACCGATATAACCGGGCTTTTGAATGGATATCTTTCCTAATTCAATGGCTTCAGGCATTTTTCCGGTCAGTGGCAACGTTACATTGCTCTCTTTGGTTTTTACACTTATCATTTCCAATGAAACCGGATCCCCTTCTTTGATGTTATCAGGTAAGTACCCTATTGTTTTGTAAAACAACTCCAATTCAATTGTGCTTTTGGCAGGGATTTTACCTTCATATAAAACAGTACAACGATTATTGGAAATTGGGAAATAATGAATGATTGTCATGTCCCCATGATGAGTTTCATAGTTTAATTCCGCAACCACTTCCGCTCCTCCACCTCCAATTTTAAAAGTTATTGAAGTAAGCTCTTGTTCAGTATTCGAGGTGTTTGTGAAAGTTAAAATACCAGCTGGTTTTGTTTGATCGGTCATTATTCGCTTTGTGTCTTCCGGTGATGGTGCTATCACCGGCTGATCAAGCCATTTACTCCGGTTGGAAGTTTGTGTCTCCTCTTTCTCAACATCAGGAGTTATAGAAGTTTCAGGAATGGGAGTCTCATCTTCGCAACAATAGAACAATGTTGTCAGCAATAACATCGTTATTGAGAACAGGAACGTAGATCTTGTTTTCATAAACATGGGATTTATGCAGTACCGTTTGCTTATCTTCTTAAGTTTTGAGCGCTTATATAACCTTCTTTACCTCCTATCAGTTTTATTTTTACAAAACCATCACCTCTTTCAAGTACAATAAACTCCATATCTCCTGGAACCTTGGATACCACAGAACTGGAAAGATCGGGTGCCTCATAAACATCAAAACGGTCATCTCTTTTTCCTTTTGTTTTTACTTTATCGGCAAATACTTCCATTTTTTTGTTTGACTCAAAATCAATCTTCTCAATTTCAACACCACACAGCAGTAAGTTATTGTAATTATTTTCCCAGGTATTAGCCCAGTCACCGGCTTCCTTGTACTTCTTGCCATCTGTTTCAAATGCTATTCTATTCCACTCGGCACATCCTAGATAATCGCCTGTTATTGCATCAAGTAATGCCAGATTATAGGCTGCATCAGCATTGTAATTATCTGCATCATAAATTGATTTATAGATTGTGTACAATCCATTGAAATCGGCGTTGGCAATCATTTTGTCTATATCCTTTGATTTGCTTTTGTATTCACCTGATCTGATCTTTTGAAAATCAGCTTTGTAATGTTCATAATGAGGTGTGAGATAATTGGCAACATTGTGTGACAGTATTTTTAAATTGTTTTCAGCAAGAGCAGAGAAACCCAATACATTTGATTCATTATTGCCATACTTGCTATCACTACTCACACTATTAAATGATTCAGTTGCCATGATCATTCCATTACTGACAGAAACAACTTTCATTGTTATTTCAGTGATACATTTATTTTCTGTTTTGTGAGCGGCTGATCCATCCATCAACTTCACATATCCACCTGTAGAATTATAGTTATGCTTGATTGTTCCCATTATCAATGCGTCAATGCCTAAAATATGACCAATTTCAGCGGCCTGATTGTCTTCAAGACTATAATCGTTTACAAGGTTCTTCTCTTTTAGTACATTGCTCAATTGTTCTCTTTCAATGATGCTTAATGTGGTGATAGGAGAGCTTTTTATGTAGCTCTTTCCCTCTTCTGTTCCAAAGAAACCGGATGATAAATTATGGATTCCCCTGTTATCATCTAATAGGTCGGAAGTTAAGTAGTTTACAAACGCACTTCCACCATAGGTTTCATAATAGGGATTGTTATCGAAATTGCGAAAATTTAAAACAGCAATTTTTTTAACCCCCTCCAATGGCTTATCCGGTGGCATAATAACAAAACACTCGAATGACTTTGCACTTAAAAAAGCAGTTACACTTAAAAACGCGACAAGAAGTAGTAATTTTGTTTTCATATTGATCAAATTTATATAGATATTAAAATCGAACCTGTTAAATTAAAAGTCTTTACTATAAATGGTTAACACACAATACATATATGAGCTTATTTTTTGTCAATCTTTTTGTTATTTCCAACATCAAGCAATAGTGTGTATTTCAGGTCTCCCTTTTAAAAAATGTTCTATGACTTCATTCGCAAATATAGGTTAAATAATGCTGACTGAGTAGGGTTAAGATGTTACTATTCAACCTGATTCATGATAAGGCTTGATTCATTCATTGTTTGGTGTGATCTGTTGATTGGATTG
>CAYXPB010000257.1:0-7563 GCA_964466645.1 uncultured Acetivibrio sp.
ACGATATAAACAAAAAAATTACAATACAAATTAATGTATTGTAAACTTTACTTAAGGAATAAGGTTATTTCAAAAAACAACCTCTACAATATTCAGGTCATAAAGCCCATCTCACGGAAGCTTAAAAGCATCCAAACATAAGAACCGCCTAACTAATATTTATAATTTTATCTCACCTTTAGCTAATTTATCTGCCATCAGAACTCCTATTATGGTCTTTGCATCGGTTATTTGATTTTTCATTATCATTTCAATCAGTGTACTAACAGTGTATTTCTCAGCAGATATAAATTCATCCTCATCGGCACAAGATTCTCCTTCATATAAATCTCTAGCTACATACATATGCAATACTTCATTGCTGAATCCCGGTGCACTGTGTATATCCATCAAATGCCTTATATCTTTAGTATCAAGTCCGGTCTCTTCTTTTAGTTCCCTTTTTGCACAATCAAGAGGATCTTCTCCCTTATCGAGCTTTCCTGCTGGAATCTCTAGTGATTCCTGATCAATAGGTTTTCTGAATTGCCTCACCATATAAATTTGTCCATCCTCTGTCATCGGAATTACAACCGATGCTCCCGGATGTAATACTACATCACGAGTTGCCTCTTTTCCATTTGGAAGTAAAACGCCCCAAGATTCCACCTCTATTATATTACCTTGAAACACCTGCTTTTTTGATATTGTCTTTTCTTCATAAATCACGCTAATACCTCCATCATAATCTGTTCTTTTTTATTGCACCGGTTGCTAAAAGATCACATCTATTGTTGTACTCATTATCTGAATGTCCCTTGACCTTTATCCACTTTATGTTATGAATATTATTCAATCGATCAAGTTCTTTCCATAATTCTATATTTTTTACCTCTTCCTTGCTGGAATTTCTCCAACCGTTAGATTTCCAGTTTCTGACCCAGTTCTGATTAAAAGCGTTTACCAAGTATGCACTATCACTGTATAGTTCAACCTCACAAGGTCCCTTCAAGGTATTTAAGGCTTCAATGGCAGCCTTAAGTTCCATTCTATTGTTGGTAGTATCTTTTTCAAAGCCCGATATCTCTTTTTCCACTTCACCGTACTTTAATACTGCACCCCAACCCCCATCACCAGGATTACCTGAGCAAGCACCATCAGTGTATATTATTACCCTCTTCATAAATACTCCTTATTGCAAAGTTTTTTTGGAATCACCTTACTCAAACTTTTTCCCGATTTCCTTAGCTTTCTTTGTGCAATCGTCCATAGCTTCAATTATGGCATATCTGAATTTATTCTTTTCTAGTGTGCTAACTGCTTCGATAGTTGTACCTCCAGGGGAGCATACCATGTCTTTCAGCTCTCCAGGATGTTTTCCTGTTTCGAGCACCATCTTTGCAGATCCAAGTATGGCTTGAGCCGACAATTTATAGGATAAATTTCTAGGCAATCCAGACAACACAGCTGCGTCCGCCATGGCCTCTATAAACATAAATACATATGCAGGACTGCTACTAGTGAGCGCTGTAACTTCACTCATCAATTTCTCGTCAAGTAATTCTGCCTTTCCGAAACAACCGAATATCTTCATTACATAGTCTAACTCATCCTTAGTTACATTATTATCCGGCGAAATGAGTGTCATACCTTCCCCTACTATTGCAGGAGTGTTTGGCATTGTACGTATTACCTTTTTATCTTCACCTATAAGCTTTTTGTAGAACTTCACCGGAACTCCAACAGCAACAGAAACAAGTATTTTTTTACTGTCAAACGAATTTTTACATTTTTCAAGTACTGTTTCAACCATATTGGGTTTTACAGCAAGTATTATAATGTCACAACTAGCAACTACTTCGTTTTCACTTTTTGATATATTTATACCTGTCTCAGCTTTGAGTTTTGATAGTTTTTCTACATCTACATCATAGACATGTATTTTGTCCGACTTTAAAATATTAGATTGAGCTATGCTTTTTATCATCGCATATCCCATATTTCCGGCACCAATAAAACCTATTGTCCTATCCATAAAATCCTCCTTAGGTAAACTTATTTTGCATGGTTTTCAAATCATCTTTAAATATATTATCATAAATTTAGCCACATAAATAAAAAAATTAACATTTTTTATTTTAACACAAATAACCCATTGACATAAATTTTATCCTGTTGTATACTATAAAAGCGCCGAAGGGGAGTAGTTCAATGGTAGAGCAACGGTCTCCAAAACCGTAAGTTGCGTGTTCGAGTCGCGTCTCCCCTGCCAAATTGTAAAGCCATGGTTTATACCATGGCTTTTATGTTGCTCTTTATATATTTGAAGTTCTATATCTATACTTTTGTTTATACTCATATATCTACATATATTTGGTTAAATAAAGAAGCTTGCCTCTTTCTCATTTCAAGCATATCCACAAAAGCTTCGAGTCTAGTCTTATACCCTTCCTCTCCTGTCATTTCATCAACAATCAAGGTCATAATTGGAATACCGTATTTTTTTTGTACTTCAACAAGCATACTTTGTGCAATTATTTCAGGCATACATGTAAAGGGATATATCTGAATAACACCGTCATATTTCTTTTTTGCACATATTATTGATGCGCCTACTGTTTGAACTCCGTGTCCCCCTATATCATCAGTATTAATAAACTCCCTACCTGCCGAAAGAAACTTATCTTTTTTCTTAATTGGAAGATTATTTCTTATGAAATGTTTAACAATCCATTTACTGATACCTAAATGGTTGTGTACCTCAACTCCCATATTTCCGAGCTTTTTTTCTATCTCAAAGTTGATCCCGGGGTGAGATGCTATATATATTTCTCCAACTATTCCAATCTTGAGGGGTTTAAACTTCCGGTCAATAGATATAGCCATAAGCTGTTTTCTAGTAGATTTTATTACACTCTTTACCTGCTTATAGCCATAAACTTTTTGGACTTCACTGTGAAACTTAGCAATAATCCTATCCGTCTCACCCTTTTTTATCTCACGGCATCTTATATAACCAGCTATTTTATTAAGCTTATCCACTAAAAAAACTGTTCTTACTGCAAATAATATTCCTTTAACCAAATCAACGGTCCTTTTTTCTTTAGTCAACGGACTGATCTTTTCTAAAATCCCTTTTATTGTGATGTTGGTGGTTTCAAGACACACAAATTTTACATCATAATTAAGCTTTTCAATTATTTCAGATAGAAGATCACCATAATATCCAAATCTACACTGTCCACTTCCCCCTCCAAAAAGTATAAAATCCGCACCGTTTTTTACTCCGTAAATAAGATCTCCTAGTATTGTTTTAAATGGCAAACATGCAAATTCAGGTGAATTCATAACACCCAATTCCATTGTTTCTTTAGTATTTAAGGGAGGCATCACGTATTCTATACCCACAGTTTCTAAAAGTACCTTTATAGACACGTACATACTCCCCATTTGTGGAAAAGTTATTTTCATAATATCATCACCCAATCATATCAATAAATGCTTCAAGTCTTGTGTCAAAACCAGCCTCTCCGGTATGTTCATCAACAGTAAGTTTAAGGAGCGGTAGATTGCGACCTTTAGATTTAATCCTAAGCTCAATAAATTCCATTATAAAAGCGTCCAATCCGCAGGCGAAAGGTGTAAGATATATAATACCCTTTAATCTTTCATCTTTTGCGTAGGTAAAAGCACTTCCTAAAAGTTCAAATCCTATGTCCCAGAATTTTTTCCCCTCGTATGGGTAAGCATTCTTACGCTTTATCACATGATCAAGATCTTTTGGTGTATAAACATTTATATTTCTTTTTTTTAGCTTTTCAATAAGCCTCATACTCAGGTAATTGTCATAAATCATATAGGGATGTCCAAGTAATAATAGCTTAGCTTTATTAACATCCGCTCTTTTTAAATCCGTTATATTTTCTTCAGTTTTTGACTGTAAATATTTCTCACAGACCTCATAAAATGCTACTAATGCTTTTGAGGGTTTTATTTTCAATGTCCTAGCCATTTCAATAAGGCTTTCTTTTGTTCCGTTAGGATGTGCATCCATATTAATCTTAGCTGCTAAAATCTTATGCTTACAACCTAAATTAGCTGCTGCCATATCGGGGAGCCCGCACATCTTAGGACATGTGTACTCATTTTTACTTGTGCTTTGATATCTTGGTATAAATATGTAGTCAACCTTATCTTTAAGACTTACCACATGTCCATGAAAAATCTTAACCGGAAGGCAGGTTTCATTGCTGCAGTATTTTACACCAGTATCCATTATATTTCTGTTGGTATCTTGGGATATTAACACGTTAAACCCTAAATTCTTAAAAAACTCTTCCCACATTGAACTGTATTCATAAAGCAACATGCCTTTTGGTATTCCTATGGTTACCATTATCCTAACCTCTTTGTCTTTTATTTATTGTATGAAGTAAACCGAATAAATAGGTAAAATGAGTTCTACAATTGCAATAATAACAATAGCAATTGCACCTAATCTGTTTTTTTTATCCCATGTCCACTTTCCATAACTAACTGTTTTAAAAAAGACCCATAAAAGAAATATAAATATTATGGTTATATTCAAAGGCCTCATAACTACTCCTTCTTTCTCTTTACGTTTTGGTTCTTTCAAAAAGCTTATTAATTTCCAACTACTTCAGGAACCGTTTTTGTAACAAGTCCCGGTCGTCTTATCTTTACATCAACCTCAACATCATAGCTTGAATGCTTATACTTAGTTAGCCAGTCAAATTGTTCCCATTCTTTCCATGTTAGAAATTTACTCTTAACTTGTTTACCAAAGCCATTGGTATCTGTGCCAAATGTTTTTACGCTCTTATCTAAATACTTAATTATCCCTTCTTTAATAAAAGTCTCAGTAGCGTTCTCAAGCTTTGCGGTATTTTCTCCTTCTTCGTAATTAATGCCGCTTTGTATCGATAAAATATCACTTTCGAGAAATACTTTTGCACATAGTTTTGGGCTATCGCCATTTGTTTCGACTTTCTTTGCTGTCCTTCTGCTTTTCTTTATATTAAGGACTATAAAACTGTCACTTTTAATTGGGTCTGGCATTGTAAAAAACATTGAATTAAACTTTCCTTCCACCATTAGGTGATACGTGGTTTCTTCGCCGTCTAGTTCTCCAACCATCTTTCCACCATTAAATACTGCCAATCCCATAACCTCGATGTTAAGTTCACCTGTCCTTGGCAAATCCCCAGCTTTAAAGTCTCCTTCCAGCGGATAACTTCTACCCTTTTCCTTGTAAGTTGAGTTATTTAAGTCAAACTCATCGGAGGATTTATATCTACTTACATCCGCAAGAACAGCTACAGCTTGAATTGAATCACTTTCTGTTTTGTGATAAAAGCTTATAAATTGTGTGTCGGTACTAAAGCCTGTATACTCATAGGCACCAAGTAAAAGCTCATAGTACTTTGCCGGATTCGTCTCAAGCTTTGGCTTAACTGCAGCAATAAATTCTTCTGCAGAACATCTTGATACAATAACCCGGGCATTGGTGCGAAATTCCTTGTTTCTTATCATTGCATGCAGATATTTTGAAATACCTTCTTTTGCAATCTCGTTAGAAAAAATAATTGCCTTTACGTGAGAAAGGTTTATCTGTTTACTTATAAATGTATTTAGCATACTTAATCCCGAGTAAATGGTAGGTGTATCAACTGTAACTACAGTTACACTTTTTTCACCCCCTCCACCGCCACCGCCCTCTCCACCGGATATGGTCGTAGGAACTGCCACCTGCAGTGTCATTCTTAACTCATTAGCCTCTCCCTTATCAAAACCCAATGCAATAGGATAGGCCATATCATCTATCTCCCTCCTGTCATAACATCCTGTAAACATGATGCCTTGCAAAACAACGGTAATAACAACAGCAATAAACTTATATTTTTTCATTGCATTTTTCACCTTCTTTTTTTCTTTTGACAATATTAGCCACTATTAAAACTACTATCGGAATAGCAAAAGTAACTATCCAAGCAAATTGCCTTACTATTTCTCCTTCAAGCGTAACACTATACATTAGGCTTGAAGGTATAAAGCACAGAGTAAATAAAATTATTGCAACCGGTATGATTAAAGGCCTATAATATTCCAATCTAAACGTCTTTTTTATCATGTACATCAGAAAAAACAGCCCTAAGCTTAAGTATATAATTGCCGATAAAGTCCATGTAAGAACAAAAATCGATTCAATTCTCTGAAAAAACCTACCATAATTTACGTACCTGGCTAAATGTAAATAAGGAATAAAATATTCTGTAGAAGTTGGATAAGGCACCACTAATATATAAACTAAGGTTCCAAACGTCAGTAATAAACCTGTAATTATGAGGCTCCAATATCCTATACTTTTAAAATCTTTATGCTTTCCTATAAAAGGGACTATAAAAAATATAAAGCTAAAGGCTGAATAAATTGATATCCGGGATATCTGCTTTACAAAAACTTCATACACACCATGACCTAATATTGGAAACATTCGTGTTGTATCAACGAACTTTGTATTTCCAAATACGACAATAAGAAAAGCAATTGTAACAATTGGTACTATAATGGTATTGAGTCTTACAATTGCCTCAAGTCCAAGATAAGAAGAGACAATTATAACTATAACAAAAAATATAATTACAAAACTTAAAGGTGACTTATTAAGCGCAAATATTTTTATATCCTCTCCAAATATTCTTAACATGATTGATAGTATAAAAATATAGTCTACAATAAAAATCAATCCCACTAATATGCGTCCAAAGCTTCCCCCGGCAATTTGAGCAACATCAATTATATCCTTTCCCTCAAAGTTTTTGTACAGCTTTGAAATAAAAAAGAATAGTATTACTGCAAGTATGGATGTATATAAAGGAATCATCCAACCGGCTGGTCCTCCTGCCTCAGTCATTCTACGGGCAAGTCCTAAAAAAAGCTGAATAGACATTCCGGTTATAAGCATAAGTATTGCTTCTACTTTTCCAAAACGGATATTACTCGACATTTAAAACTTCCTCTCAACTTTTTTAAAATACACCTTACTTCTTCTTTTCATCTTGCTCCCATTGTCTGCTAATAGGTGGTTGTTTTTTGTTATTTTTAACATTGAGAAAATCTGGTCTTTTTTCCTGCTTCCAAATAGGGGCTCTTAAAATTTGAAACCCCATATCTCCTTTTGTGACAGGTCCCATTGGTGACATAAACGGAACACCAAAGGATTTAGCTGAGGTTAACCATATTCCGTGCAAAAAGAGTCCGGTTGTTATTCCAAGAAAACCTGCAGTAGCACCTAAAAAAATGTAAACAAACTTCAGAATTCTGAAAGCATACCCCAAACTAAAGTTGGGAATTGCGAAAGAACCTATACCCGTAACTGCAACTATAATTATCAAAATAGGGCTTACAATATTTGCAGCAACAGCCGCCTGCCCAAGAATCAAACCTCCTATTATACCGAGACTCGGTCCTAGTGGTCCTGGAATTCTTACACCTGCTTCTCTTATAAACTCAAAGGCTACTTCCATTATGAGTATTTCTATTAAAGACGGAAAAGGCACTCTC
>CAYXPB010000258.1:0-7471 GCA_964466645.1 uncultured Acetivibrio sp.
CATTTTCTTAAAAATATTTTTTGGTATCAAATTACATCAAGTGCATAAGACCTGTATTTATATATTTCTCTTTCTGACTGCGGCTCCCCATAAATGGCCTTTACTTCCTCAATCGAGGCACCAAAAGTTAAACAATTTGGAACAAAAACCTCTTCCTGATCTAAGTAACGACTTTCCAAATTAATCATACCAACTAAACAGTCAGTGTATGCCAATTTCTTATCCGATGTATTATATATATGCATGTAAAACCAGTCTTCGTTTTCAGCATATATAGGGCACTTGACCTCATATCGGGATTGTAAATAATCACCACCTCCGTACGACCGCTCCTTCGGCGCAAATCCCGCTGCGGAAAGATCGGAAACAAGACAAGGTAGAGCGAATATGTGTCCATTGATAGCAACCTGATTGGAGAAAAGGTCGGAAGACATACCTTTTGGAGGAGTAGGACGAACTGTTGTCTCAGTATGTGTTGCCTCTGTCTCAAAGGAATTATCAGTGTTTATACCGTTGCAGCTTGATGTAAGAAACACCATGACAAGCAAAATGGCAAATAGAACATATTTTTTCATACGCCCCCCTATTTGGTAAATAAATGATAAATCAGGTGTTATTGATATTAATTTAATCTCAATAGATAGCTATTTATTTTTTCATGTTACCATATGAAATTCAACTCTTCAATCATAAAATTATAGACTATTTTACTTTTCAAATTGGCTCCTATTGCACAATCAAGCCTAAAAATACCTAGATTATTTCTTCACAGAAAAAAGATGTAACACTTTACTAAATAATATCAATTAAACTACATAGTAATTCTATCATTTAGTTTTCCCTTATGGCAAATTATTATTTGTATCTTTACACAACCTACTTTCGTGGTTCAAAAGTACTGTGTTATCAGGGATTAAGCTTGAGAATACAGGCACAAAAACATTGGTAGATAAACTTGGTTCGATAGTTGTTGAGGTAAGAAGAAAACCTAGCTCAATTGAAGTTATACTTCCTCAAATAAGTGCTTTAGCCCGGAAATTTGCAGAGTGCTTACAGCCCAAATATGAGCAGTTTTCACTATTTTTACCATAGCATCTGGAATTAACTGTTATAATATAGAGTTTTCAAGGTTCCGCACAACCTAAGGCTGTAAATATTTCTTAAAATTTGATGCGTAATACAATTAGGCTTTTAGTGCCAACATAATATTGATAAACCTTGGAATAGAGCCTAATTTATTACTGGAAAACAATTTACAAATAGCACCTAAGTCATTTGTACAGAACTTAATTTAACTTTTTCACAATGATGATAAAAAAGTAACAAACTTATATTTCATTGCCTAGTAGGAATAATGTGACTTTAGTCACCCCTATTAATGACCATTGACATCTTAAATCAGATGATAAAAATATATAAAATAAAAGTATAGTAGTCTTGAAAAAAACTTTATCAAAAAGTTGTGGAAAGGAGGAATTTAGGTGAATAGGAATTCAAAGATTTGTTTATGCTTTTTGACAAGTATAATTCTGCCACTTGTATTATTTATATATATTGGATTTGTATACTCAATAGGTAATGCATTTATGAGCGTAGATTTTCATACTAATACTAGTTTTTTTGATTCTCATTATGATGGTTTATTGTCCGAGCGAATAATATTGTACATATTGCGAACGATATCTCTAATATCTCATACAATTAAATACGTTGGAGAGTATCTTTATTACTACAGTTTTACTCTTCCATTGATTTACATAATAATAACAATAATGACTTTTCTGTTATATATACTAACTCAAACTTCTCATATAAAGAAGCAGCTTAACCAATAATCTATATGCAAATTAAGTTGGTTTAACATAGATATAAAAAGGTATTCGAAAGCTATTTTTTCTTTTATGTCGTAAAAAACTTGTAAAGTAATAATTTAGTGAATAACAAAATAAATTTAATCAACAACCAGATGGCCAATCTTAATAGGGAAATTGAGAAGAAAAACAAGCAGTTGAACAAACTTTTGGAACTGCAGAAACAGGAAATTGAAAGAAAAAATGCAGTATTGAATAATCAACTCTCCATTGCAAGAAAAATTCAGCAGCACTTGGTTAAAAAAGGCGATTTGAAGCTCTACGATCTGGATTTCAAAATGGTTTTTTTCATGTTACTATATGAAATCCATTATGACATCTCAGCTTAGGCCATTTCAAAAAATAACCTATACAATATTCAAGTCACAAAGTCCATCAAATCAAATTTTTTGAAATGGCAATTGACCAGTTATTTTTTTTGGAATCACCTTAAGTATTCTACTTACATAGATTTTCTTTTAAAAACTGCAATTACTTCCTTTGATTCCCCTTGATATTGACTTGTATCAAAGCAGGAGACCAATTCCCATCCCTCAGTACCTAAGCTGTTAAGAAGCTCGTCAAATTCGTTGACATCAAGCTTCTTGCTCCAGAAGCCTTTTGTCTCAATCTTTATAGACTTATATTCCCATTTATCCATATTCAGTATTCTCCTTCTTTTTAATATTCTATAGACTTTTAAAATATATTAAACTTTACATTGCAAAATTGTAATATTTCCAAACAACATCAAAGATATCAAATCCAACTTCTTTTAACATATCAAAATGCTTTTTTATATGCTTCATTATCCAAACATTTCAGACGTCCACCTTATAATTCAATTGCAGCTCATCCCCTGTCTTTCCTCGGATACCCCAATTGACCATCGGTGTTTCAAATATAGTAATTTCAACATCTATGTTATCTATCCCAAACTTTTTCATATTATTAAAAATGCTTTTTATTAATTGCTTTCTTGCTTCTGTACTACGTCCTTCAAAAATACTCAACTCAATAATCGTATAGTTCTCAGACCTGTCAGAAGGAAAAACAAAATCCTCCTTTGACAAAGACATAAATCTTAAGAATAGCTTTTCTGCTGGTAATTTAAACGTTTCCTGCAAACTTTCATGAATTGCTGTAGTTATGAATTTCCTATTGTTTTCCAAACTGCTCTTTAATCCGTATATTTTTACCTGTGGCATAATTGACCTCCAATCAAATATTAGCTGCTTTTACTACTAATCAAAAAACCCGCAAAGATACACTTAAGTGACTCCACGAGTTTGAATTCCATGTGTAAGGGTAAAAACCTCTATGAAGCTTGTTACAACTTTGACATTATGCAGGCTCACCTTTTTGAATTATTCTTACATATTAATTAGATTATGTCAATACGTATTGCAAAGAATGGGCGCATTTTACTAAATGTTAATTCTCAAATTTAAATCATAGAAAAACCGGAGGCTTTCTCAAATAAAATAATATGAGAAGAATTTGAATGCTATCATAAAGTGATAAATAATTATCACATAACAATAGTATTCTGATTATGATAAAATTTAGCATTGGGGGTGTTCCAATGCAATTTTCATTTTATACAGATTTTTCAATACAGGATTTTTCTAATAAAAACAGCAAGATATTCCCTTCGGCACCTGATTGGTGTCCTTTTAAGGGTTGTTCCATGCCTGTTAAACTAAAAAAACATGGATATTATCCAAGATTTTTTATCAGTAAAACATTTTATGGAGTTATATATATTAGATGTCGATTCTCAAATTAAACCAGGAAAATTTCTCACAATAAAATAGTCATAAGCAACTCAAAAAGCATAAGCTTCTCAGATTAATTAAGAAAATCCTTTGCTAATTATCAATAACCAGTAGTATTAATCAAGATTAACTGGGGTTCTGCCCCAAACCCTGGGATTTAACGTTTTGGTTCTCCAAAAGCATGAAAAAAGGCAGCCGTATGACAGACTACCTTTCCCATGCTTTTTATAAAATACTGATAGGTGCTCGAGTTGCATCCTTGCAGTTGCTATATCTTCCTAAAGTTAAGAGCCTAATAATTAATTTTATCTGCCAAAGCATTTAATGCAGTAGCAACAGTAATACCATCAACTTTTCCTAAAACACTCACCAATTTCTCTGTATTCCAAAACAGATCCCGTGGGTTTACTAAATGACACCCAGCACCGAAATCTGGCATACATGCAAATGCTCCTTGCTCTGTTTTACCAAACAAAACTAAAATTCCTGACCTGCTCTCAATTCTAATTTCATAATGAGTACCATAACTTTTAAAGACGGTTATTCTACCAGTCCATTTTTCGCTTTGCCTTAATATATCATGGATATCTGATAATATCTATATCGCAAATTGACTATTATACAAATTGGCATAAAAGCCCTGTTGCAAAAGCAACTCATCATGGGTGCCCTGCTCGATAATATCACCATCCTTCATAACAAGAATTATATCTGCTTCCCGTATGGTGGACAGACGATGAGCAACAATAAAGCTTGTACGACCTTGCATAAGTCTTGCAACGGCCTCCTGAATTTTGATTTCTGTACGGGTATCAATGGAGGATGTTGCCTCGTCGAGTATCAACATCGGCGGCAAACAAAGCATAACACGGGTAATACTGAGTAATTGCTTTTGCCCCTGTGAAAGACTTCCTCCATCCTCACTGATTATGGTATCATAGCCGTTTGTCAGTCGTTTAATAAAGCTATGAGCATGAGCAGCCTTTGCCGCAGCAATGATTTCTTCATCCGACGCCTCCGGTTTACCCATTGCTATGTTTTCCCGAATAGTGCCGGATTTTAGCCAGGTATCCTGCAACACCATTCCGTAGTTTTCTCTTAAGCTCTTTCGTAGGATGGCACGAATATCTGTACCTTCCACTTTTATACTGCCAGAGTTAATATCATAAAAACGCATCAGAAGATTAATGACAGTAGTTTTACCGCAGCCAGTTGGCCCAACAATCGCAACGCGTTGACCGGGTTTTACCTTGAGATTAAAATCACGAATCAAGGGACGCTCAGGCTCATAAGAGAAAGCTACCTTTTCAAGGGTAACATTACCACTGACCTTTTCAAGTTTAATGGCATTATCTGAATCCGGAATTTGCGGCTGTTCTTCAATTAACTCAAAAATACGACCTGCACATGCTAGGGCGTTTTGCAGTTCGGTGATCACACCGGAAATTTCATTAAAAGGTTTTGTGTATTGGTTGGCATAACTAAGAAAGATGGAAAGTCCACCTACCGTCATAGTACTTCCTAAATCTCCACCTATAACAGCTAATGCACCCGCAAGAGCAACTGCTGCGTAAACAAGACTGTTGATAAAGCGGGTACAAGGATTTGTAAGTGACGAAAAGAAAACTGCTCGGAGTGAGTATTTTTCCAATTCGTCATTGATTTCATCAAACCTTTTCAGTGCCTCCTCCTGATATGAGAAGGCCTGAACTATTTTTGCATTGCCAATCATTTCGTTGATAAGTGAAGTTTGTTCACCACGGGTTTCTGACTGCAACTTAAACATAGAATAGGTACGCTTTGCAATAAAATTTGCTACAAAGAGTGAAAGCGGTGTAAGAATAACTACAATAAAAGTAATCTTTACATTGATGGTCAGCATGAAAATCAGTGTACCGACAATAGTAATAACACCCGTAAAAAGTTGTGTAAAGCCCATCAGAAGACCATCGGCAAACTGATCGACATCAGCAATTACACGGCTTACAATTTCACCGTGGGGGTGGGCATCAATATAAGAAAGAGGTAAAATTTCAATTTTTCTAAAAGCCTTTTTTCGAACATCACGCACCACTTGATAAGTGATATTGTTATTTATAATGTTCATAAGCCACTGAAATATAGCAGTAATACCAACAACAAAACCGATTTTGACAAGAATTTGAGCTACTGCCTCAAAGTTCACCTTGTCTGGCCCTATGATACAATCAATCGCATTGCCGACGAGAATAGGTACATAGAGAGTTAATGCTACCGTAATTGCAGCAAGTACAATGGAAATCAACAGAAGGATACGATATTCCCTGATATATTTGAGTACCTTTCTTATAGTGTCCCTTTGAATTTTCTGCTTTTTCATATCATTTCGCCTCCTTCTTGAATTGCGAGTCATAGATTTCACTATATACCTCGCAGCTTTCAAGTAGTTGTTCATGCTTGCCGATGCCTGCAATTTGTCCATCATCAAGAACAATGATTTTATCAGCGTATTGAATTGATGACGTACGCTGTGAAACAACAAAAACTGTTGGATTTCCCGTCATTTCACGCAAAGCCTTGCGAAGGGCTGCATCTGTGGCAAAGTCAAGTGCCGAAGCGCTATCATCAAGTATTAAAATTTCAGGCTTCTTAACAAGAGCACGAGCTATGGTAAAGCGCTGACGCTGGCCGCCCGAAAGGTTTTTTCCACCCTGTTCAATAACAAAATCCAGCCCTTCTTTCTTTTGTGCTACAATTTCACCAGCTTGGGCCATGGTAATGGCATCCATAATCTCTTCGTCGGTTGCCTCCTTATTGCCCCATTTCATATTTTCCCGGATACTACCTTTGAACAGCACAGCCTTTTGGGGTACAACACCGATTTTATCACGGAGCGAGTTGAGAGGATAATCCTTAACATTTATACCATCTAAAATAACTTCTCCTGTGGTAGCCTCATAAAATCTTGGAATCAAATTCACTAGCGAAGTTTTACCGGAGCCTGTACCGCCGATTATACCAACTACATCGCCGTGCCGAACCGAGAAGTCTATATTTGTCAAAGATTCACCACTTGCATTTTTGTACCTTAGTCCCACATCACGAAATTCTACGGCATATTCAGACTGAATATTTTGATTTAGTGAATCTTTTTCCACAAGACTCGATTTGATGTCTAAAACAGCACTTATACGGTTACCACTGGCTACAGCCTTAGTAATACTAATAATCAGGTTTGCAAATTTGATGAGTTCCACAAGAATTTGAGACATATAATTGTAGAGTGCAAGAACAGCACCTTGTGTAAGGAAACCTGCTGACACGCGGATTGCACCGATATGGATAAGCCAGATAATTGCAAGGTTAATAATAACATAGGTCAAAGGATTCATAAGCGCAGAGATCCCACCTACAAATTTCTGTGTTGAGGTCAATTGTTCGTTACGTTCATCGAATTCTATTATTTCTTTTTCTTCAAGGCGAAAAGCTCTGATTACGCGAGCACCGCTCAGATTTTCTCTTGTAGAATTTAACACTTTGTCCAACCTCTGCTGTACCTTTTTATAGATAGGAATAGATAACAGCATAATGGCAAAAACAACAACACAAAGCACCGGAATTGCTACTAAGAAAGTAACAGCAGCATTAGCATCTACGGTAAATGCCATAAGCATTGCACCAAAGACAATAAAAGGAGATCGCAGCAGCAGACGCAACGTCAAGTTCATTCCCGATTGTACCTGATTCATATCGCTTGTCATGCGGGTAATCATACTAGATGTACCTAGGGTATCAATTTCTGTATAGGATAGCCGACCAATATGCTTAAATAGAGCGCGTCGCAGCTTTGCCACAAAGCCGACC
>CAYXPB010000259.1:0-7470 GCA_964466645.1 uncultured Acetivibrio sp.
AACTTCATTTAAAACATTGCCATTTTTATCATAATATTTTAATGTTTCATGTGTTGATGTACGGGTTGTACTGTCAATTCCTGTAGCGGGATCAACCACTGCAACATTATCAATTACGCTTCTTGTAAGTCTTCCAAGCTCATCATATTCATTCTTTGTCACGGTACTATTGGCATCAATTTGATACTTAACGTTACCGTACAAATCATATAAATAGCGGTTTTCTGTTTCCTTAGTATTATCACCGATTGTCCCATATGTCTTTTCGCTCAATACACGACCAAAGAGGTCATAACCATATTCTTTTACATTTCCCAGACTGTCTTTTTGATACCTTAAATTCCCCGTTGAATTATACTTATAGTTTACAATATTTACAGGTATTGTGGCGTCTCCCGGGTAATTAACACTCCTTTGTAATCCGAGATTGTTATATTCAAAAGTGGTCTCATTTCCATTGGCATCTACTGAAGATTTAATATTTCCTGCATAGTCATAATACTCAGTCATGAGCTTATACTCAGTAGTGGTTGGGTTATCCACATTATCTGTAACTAGAACATCCAATTTTCTGTTTACATCATCATACAGGTATTTGGTATTGCTATAATACAAACTTGATACTTGCACAGGTGTAGCAGTATCTTTTAACTGTAAAGTCTTATTTACTCCATGGGCTGTACTTTCGTTAATTTTCCTCCCAAGACCGTCATAAGTATACTTTTGATTATAGTCCCTACCACTAACTCCTGTAAATTCAGGATTTTTTATAGTTTCTAACTGATTTGAAAGGTTATAAGTATTCTCAACACCGTAGGCACTATCAATTAAAGCTTCAGCTGCTACAGATTTCTTGCCTGTTACAGCACTGTCAAAGGCTTTATTATATGCCTCCCCATCAACCTTTTTAATCACATTTCCATTTGCATCGTATTTATATGCCTCTATTACAATGTATTTTCCACTTTCATTAAAATCAGAAATACTTTCATTGTATGTTTTGACTTTACCACGAAAAGCCTTTGAAATAAGCCTTCCCTGCTTATCATACAAATACTCTGTCTTATTTGCGGTGTCTTCAGATAAAAGCCCTTCACCATTTTTATATCCTACATAATTCTCAGGATTAACTTCAGCAACCAACCTTCCACCAATATCATATTCATAGGCAGTGGTTAAATCCTGTGTTGTTACTGTTTCTGTATTAGTTACACGGTCAAATACCTTTGTTGTAACAGCCTTCTGAATAGTTTTTTCCAACAAACCACGGTTGTTATATTGGTATTGCTCACTTGCAAGTAGTTTTTTTCCTACTTCATTTGTGGAATAAACATTTGTAGCTGTTACCTTGCCTTCCCAATTATAGGTTGTAATTGTATCAACTGCTGTAGTCCAACCGGAACCATCCGTATTTCTTACATCTGTATCGAGTACAGTTTGTTTTCCTACACAGCCTTGACTGTCATAGCGGAATTTCACCGTTTGCATATTTGGACTAGTTACTGTTCCTACATTTCCTGCCTTATCAAAATCACTGTAACTTGTAACAATGGCAGAGTAATTTGAATAGTCGGTATAAGCTCCAAAGTCACAAGTACCATCACTATTGTGTTCAAACAAGCCGGTATAAGTGTAAATGGGTTCCTTATCAGCATTGTAAATATCCTTATCGAGATCATCTGTCTTAATAAGGGTAGCTGTCTTAGCAGGCTTTCCATACATATTGTAATCAAGATAAACCTTAATACTTTGTTTTCCTGAATCAAAAACCGTCTTTTCTTCAATAAGATTACCTGCGTCATCATATTTGTAATCAACGATATTTGATTCGGAGTCTTTATCTATAGCCGTATCTGCATTATAGTTTATAGCACTCTTGATTCTGCCGTTTTCGTAATAATCATACTCTACCATAGAATACTTTTCAGGAGCATTTCCTTTTATTGCGTATACTCCATCTTGTTCAACTACCTCAACAAGATCACTGTATCCAATATCATTAATTTTCCTTCCATTTTTATCATATACAGTTTTAGAATAGGAGTACTTAATTGAACCGTTTTGCTCAGTTACAGGAACAAATACTTCATCATAAGTTCTTCCGTTTTCATATTTTCCATAAGCATATAGTGTGCTGTTACCCCTTGCATCGGTTACACTTTTAACTTTTCCGTCCTTATAATAAGTTGTGTTTATAAAAGTTCTATCTCCCTGCATATCTTCGGGATTTGTTACTTTTACAAGCCTTCCGGTGTTATTAAATAAATACTCGGTATCAGCAAATTCATTGTTGTTCAGATACTTTCTTACCGTCTTGCTAAATCCATAATTGCCTTCAGCAATTTTGATTGCATCCTTGTAAAAGTATTCTTCCAACAAAACTGCATCAGTCTTTGAATCCTTTTTATAATACTCAGCTTTTATTCTATTTAACGAATCATAGTTATACATATATACAACTCCACTAGGCTTCTCTACCTTTTCAAGGTTTCCTTCCGCATCATAATAATAGTTTGTTGTGTACTTTGATATAGTTCCATCCTGATTGAGTACACGTGTAGTCTCTACCTCAACTCTTCCATAAGGATCATATTCATACTCAGTAGATGCATTGCCTGTGTAATCTACTTCTGTATCTTTTGAAGCATCATACATGAGTACATTTATGTCCCTTTTAACTCTGCCAGCATAATCATAAGTAGTCCTGCTTGTGCTTGGATTATTGCCATCTGCATCTTTCTTTATAACCTTTATTATTTGATTGCTGCCATTATATTTATACTCTGTCGTATTCCCTAATGGGTTTATTTCAGTAGATACTCTAAAGCAATTGTCATAATCAAATTCTGTCTTTTTACCTTCTCCATCAGTTGAAGACAAAAGCACTCCATCATTGCGGTATTCAAAGTTATTAGTTGTCTTTTCAGGATGAATTATTTCTTCTACCAAACAACCTAATACTTTGCTTTGGGCAGTTTTATATTGATATATAGTAACTGCTGCTTCAGCCGGGTTTAAATCCTGACCAAGAAGTGCATCCCTATTAGACCTTGTATATACAATGCCTTTCTTTAGAGGCTTGATAACCATCTTAAGTCTGGTTTTACCGTTTTGACCGTATTGCTCGTAGTAGTAATATGTTTGTTGGTTATTTTCATCAATTTCATATTCCAAATCGCCATTATCATAATATACATAAGTTTTTTCAGTGCCATCAGCATTCTTAACGGTCAACACATTACCTTTTGCATCTTTTTCTACCGTTGATGAATTTCCATAAACCACATCCCCATCTTTTTGAGCGACCTGAATTGTCTCACTTTTTGAAGGTAGATTAGTGCTTCTCATTGCCCTGTAAGCTTTGTGTTCATGATCGTTTAAATCGCTATTTATATCCTTGTAAGTAAGGTTTGTTGTATCATATGAAGCAGTGGTCTTATCGTCAGTGTATGTTATGCTGTATTTGTAGTGTATTTCTCTTCCTAAATTATCAATTTCCTTAACAGGTCTTCCGGAGAAATTGACGTTATATACTTCTTCAGAGGTATTTCCCTTTTTATCAATCACCTTACGGGAAACTTCATTATTATCTGCTGAATTTGGAGAATTTTCATCAGCAATAATATCCGTATACAGATAATATGTAGGTCTTCCGGAATTATCAAATTGTTTGTATACCCTGCCGGTTCCATCATAAATATTGGTTAAGAGCTTAATTTCTGTATTTTCGTTTATTTTTGCAATGGTTTTAAGTTTGTTGTTTTGTGCTGCAATTTCCTCATTTGTGCCGTAGTAATAGTACTTTGTTTTGTTTTGGCTAAGATCCGATACTGTCTCTAATTTTCCCTGTGCATCATAGGAATAGGTGACCTTTCTACCAGCGTTATCGGTAATATTATCAAGTTTACCGCTGGCATTATAGTTTAATGTGAGGGTTCTTCCAATTTCAACAGTTTCATTGGAAGGATCGCAGTCATAAATCTTCTCAAGCTTGCTGCCCTCATAGTTGTATTTTATTTTGTTTCCATACCTGTCACTTATGTATTTGAGTTTACCTGTTGTATAATCATATTCATATGTAATCTTGTCCTTAGTTGTCAGATAACATGTATTACCTGATTTAGTCAATTCATCATATATACCCACCGGTGCGTTATATCCGCCGTTATCGTTAGGTTCAAAGATTAATTTACTTCCAGAGCCATAGGTAACTTCAATTCCATTAAGTTTCTTTAAGTAACTCGAACAAACCCAGCCTACTACATTCTCCTGAGTTATTACTTTATACCAGATTCTACCTCCTGCCTTTAATTGCATACCAGCTAATGTCACACAACTGCCATTGGCCAGACTATCTATAACTCTCCACTGCATTGGATCAGTATATGACAATTTCTCAATATCGCCCGGTTCTTTTCTGAGGTTTAAGGATGATGCTGTAACCTTGTAAGTTGTATCTTCATCTAAAGCTTTGATGGAGGTCTCAAAATTAAATAACCAGCCGCCCCCTACAACTCTTGTATCTCTTGTTTCCGCATCACCGGAATTATATGTTCTTGTTATATCCAAATCAATCGCAGGGCTTTCTATTAGGAAATCTTGATTTTGTGTAACATAATTACCGGTTATCTTGTTTACTCCATTTACATCATAAAGCTGTGCGTTTCCTTTGAGTCCATTCAATGTGCCTAAGTATTTTAATCCTGGGATAGCTTGAGTGAAGTATTCCTCCACTGTATTTAAAACTCTGCCATCGCTTGCGGCTCCTCCAACTATGAATAATCTGTTGTATGCCACTACAGCTCCAAACGCACTTCTGCTTGTACCAAGATGCTGCATTTGTTTTATTTCATTAGTCTCAGGGTTAAATTCCTCAACTATCGATAAAGCTCCTCCATTGCTGCCTCCAAATACGTAAATCTTTCCACTCATTGTAAGCGCACCAAGGTCTTTTCTGGCTGTTTTCATAGTTGCTTCAAGTTTTGTCCATTTGTTTGTCGTCGGGTCATATTCTTCTATTGTTGATAGGTATCCATTTTCGTTATATCCACCAAATACATAGATTTTGCCTCCATAGGTTGCAATTGCTGCTCCTGTTTTGGCCTCCACCATGCACTCGTCTGTTGTCCATGTGTTTGATTTTATGTTGTATACTTCTACGGTATTTAGGTAACCGTCTTCGTTGTATCCACCGATTACATATATGTTATCTCCAATTAATACTGCTTTTGCTCCTCTTCTTGCGGTTGGCATAGGTTCTACATTTTGTTTTACAAATTCGCCTACTGTAGTGTTGTATGCCTCTACAGAATTTAGGTAGTTTGTACCGTCAAAACCACCGATTATGTATATTTCGTTGTCAGTTGCCGCTATTGCCATATCGCTCTTGCCAATCTGCATGGTATCTTCGGATTCAGTCCATTTATTTGTAAGTGGGTCAAACTCTACTACTGTATTTAGGTATTCGTTTTCTCCTGTACACCCTCCAAATGCGTAAAGCTTTGTGCTAACTTCTGCCAATGCCAGTTCTTTTCTTGCTGGGGTTAGTTCGTTTAGGGTTGTTGTTGTTCCTGCTGCGGGGGTGGAGTCTGCAAATACTTCTTCAAGTTGATTCCACTTTGCTCCAGTGAATTTATAGCCGTATTCAAGTGGTTTGGTGATCACAAGGATGTTGAATTTGGAGTATCCTGGAGTTTGAAAATATACTTCTTGAAGATTATCACCACTCAGTATTACCTTATGCGTTCCACTTGGATTGAAGTTTCCCATATTACCAGTCCATCGTTGAGTAAAGTTACCTTTTACCTCGAGCTTCCCTGCCGTTAGGTATGTTGAATGATTAGTATATGCTTTTGTAAAAAAATCTCCATTAACTTTTATGTAATCATTATCATTTGTCATCTTCAAATATGCGTAACCGTTGCTATTACTGATGTTGTAATCTCCTTCTATCTCTAACCTTCCTCCATTTATATTCATTGTTCCGCCAATTTGAGATAGATTTCCTTTAATTGTTAACTTATAGCCATTCAAATCAGTTATTTTCCCTGCTAATGTTAAATCCCCATTTATCACTTCATCAGATGTTAACTTCTCGTTTATATATACATAATTTAACAGCGTTACTTTACACTCATTTGTTTTCAATTTATTTACTGTAACTGAACTTGTGAATTTTACTTCTTTCCCCTCTTTATTTGTAATCTCTAAAATGTTAAATCTGGAATTTTGTGGAGTTTGAAAGTTTACTTCTTGAAGGTTATCACCACTCAGTATTACCTTATGTGTTCCACTTGGATTGAAGTTTGCCTTATTTCCACTGTATTGTTGAGTAAAGTTACCTTTTACATCGAGATTCCCTGCTGTTAGGTATGTTGAATGATTAGTATATGCTTTTGTAAAAAAATCTCCATTAACTTTTATGTAATCATTATCATTTGTCATCTTCAAATATGCGTAACCGTTGCTATTACTGATGTTGTAATCTCCTTCTATCTCTAACCTTCCTCCATTTATATTCATTGTTCCGCCAATTTGAGATAGATTTCCTTTAATTGTTAACTTATAGCCATTCAAATCAGTTATTTTCCCTGCTAATGTTAAATCCCCATTTATCACTTCATCAGATGTTAACTTCTCGTTTATATATACATAATTTAACAGCGTTACTTTACACTCATTTGTTTTCAATTTATTTACTGTAACTGAACTTGTGAATTTTACTTCTTTCCCCTCTTTATTTGTAATCTCTAAAATGTTAAATCTGGAATTTTGTGGAGTTTGAAAGTTTACTTCTTGAAGGTTATCACCACTCAGTATTACCTTATGTGTTCCACTTGGATTGAAGTTTGCCTTATTTCCACTGTATTGTTGAGTAAAGTTACCTTTTACATCGAGATTCCCTGCTGTTAGGTATGTTGAATGATTATAATATGCTTTTGTATAAAAATCGCCATTAACTTTTATGTAATCATTATCATTTGTCATCTGCAAGTACGCATGACCGTTGCTATTACTGATTTTATAATCTCCCTCGACCTCCAACCTTCCCCCATTTATATTCATTGTTCCGCCTGTTTGAGATAGATTTCCTTTTACTGTTAGTGTATACCCATTTAAATTCAACGTACCGCCAGTAAGATACATATTTCCTACTGTCCGATTTCCTTCTAAAACAGTATCACTTCTAAAATACGTATCGCCTACACATACATTTATTCTACTTCCATCTGATACATTACCTTCTGCGTTTTTTGCTATAACATAATATATATAACTTTCACCGCTGACCAATCCTTCATCTATATAACTTAATTCAGTTGTTGTACCTAAAACAACTTCATTTCTTACAACTTCATATTCACTTGCACCTTCAATCTGCTCCCAAGATATAGTGACTATATTATCAATTATTGTAGATGATACTTTAGGACTTGAAAGCATTGTAGTTCCTGAAATCAGCTCACTCCA
>CAYXPB010000260.1:0-3792 GCA_964466645.1 uncultured Acetivibrio sp.
TTTTTTCGTATTTTCCACTAATTCCAGTTATTGTCTTATTAGCTTTATGACATTGGTAAAGAAATAGGTGAAGATATGAAAAAGAAGAGCTTGATTTACAATTTTACGCTTGATTTTATTTGAAACATGATATAAAACTATATAAGAACGTATATTTTGTTTGCTTTTATAAAAGCAAACAAAATCAGAACAATAAATGACAACGACAAAATGACAAAAAACTTTTACTATTTCTCGGAACACTTTTATGATAATATATTTTAAGGAAGTGGTGCTACTGTGGAACTGGAGAAATACAGAGATCCTATACATGCATTTATTGAAGTAAGACCAATAGAAAGTAAGATAATTGATTAGATTCCTTTTCAGAGGTTGAGAAATATAAAGCAACTTACCATGACAAATTTAGTTTATCATGGAGCAGAGCACACAAGGTTTGGTCATTCCTTAGGGGTAATGCATTTGGTCACAAAAGCGTTTCGTTCAGTAGTTAATAAAAACCCAGAGTTTCTAAGTGAGAAGAAGGTAAGCTGGTATGAGCAGATATTAAGAATTATTGCACTAACCCATGATTTGGGACATGCTCCTTTTTCGCATGCATCTGAAAAGGTTTTTTCTGGAAAGCTAAAAAAACTCATCCACAGCCAGGGGATAAGAAATACTTTGAAAGTCAAAAGAAGCAAATTATAACTTTCTTTTAAGCATAGCAAATTCAGAACAGCAGCCTGTTTTGAAAAACTCAGAGTATCAAACAGAAAGGATATACTCAGTAGGCGCTGCATTTCAACATCATTTGTACTTTTTTGGTATGGGTGAGCTGGAATTGATTGATGGAGCAAAAGGGAAATACGAGGATAGCATAAGTGCATTTCTTCCAAACCAACATGGAGTTAGGACAGCTCGCTTTCTTTGTCAGGAAGCTTTAATGTATTGGAATAGAAAAGACTTGAGTTATTTGTTTTTAGCAGAAGACAAAAAGTTAAAAAAGAAAAAGATTGAACCATTTGAGGTGTTTAAAAAAGTTTTTCAAGATAGTATTGTAAGGAGTACAGTTGAAGAAATTAAGATGGAAGATTTAAATGGAGTGTATTACTTCAAAGTGAGTTTATCAAAGACACTATGGAGAAAAATTAAGCTGTCGGGTAAGCATACATTAGGTAATTTACACAATGCAATTCAAAAGGCATATGATTTTGACAATGATCACCTCTATGCCTTCTATATTGGCGGAAATAGAAGAACCGGCAAACCGATTTATTGCGAGTTAGCACATGACGATGGTCCGGTGGCAGAAGAAACTTCAATAATGGAAATGGGGCTTTTTAAAGGACAGAAGTTAATATATCTTTTTGATTTCGGAGATATGTGGGAATTTGTAGTTGAGCTAACAGGGGTTGAAAAAGAAGAGCCTTTACCTTTAAAACCTATTATTGTAGAGAAAAAAGGCAAATCGCCAGAGCAATACAGTAGTGAATGGTGAAAACAGAAAATAAAAATGAAAGACAGTATAAGAAAGGATATAGATTTATAGCTGGTATTGTTCTGTTATTAATAATGTCTAATTTGTTCATTTCATGTGATAAAAAGACTAGTAGTATGCCTGAGATAAGCAAAAATGACAATACTATATCTAGAGTATTGTAGGAATTGCCTCAAGAAGACGAAGAATTGGCTCAAAGAATGGCACTGAGGACATATGGTTCAGATATGCCTCGTATAGAATATGCTTCAGATAAAATTGCAGTAATTTCTGATTATTGGGGAATTGCTGTTTATGACCTTAAAAAAGAAAGACTCTGCAGGGTTGTAGATTTGATGATGGGAAAGCACATAATAAACAAATTTTTGACAAATACAATGATGGCTAATGTCAAATATCACCACATTCTCTTAATGCCTACATCTGTAATTTCAATTGCGCCCTCTTTCAAGAGTCTACCAACAGCTCTTTTAAACGCAGCTTTGCTGATATTTAATTCGGCTTTAATCCGCTCCGGTGTGCTGTTATCATTAATTTCTAGAGTACCCCCGTTTAATTTTAATCTTTCCATTATTTTTTGAGAATCATCTTCGATTTCATTGTAAGCCTCTTTTCTTAAGCTTAACTCTAATTTTCCGTCTTGCCTGACCCTGTTGACTCTTGCTTCTACAATATCACCTTCAGTGTAGCTAGCATATAACTCCTTCTTAGGGATTAAACCTGAATACTTATTATCCACAGCAACAAAAACACCCATTCCTTTACTTATGCTATGGACAATTCCTTTGACTTTGTCATTCTGCTTATATGGCGATTCAGTACTAAGAAAATTATATATATTCATTGTTGCACATAATCGATTGCTATTGTCTACATACATTCCCACCAAATACGTGCCACCTTTTTTTACTGTACCCATTTGTTCCTTAAAAGGTAGAAATAAGTCCTTCTCTAATCCCCAGTCAAGAAATGCACCTATTTTTGTTGTCTCAACTACTTTTAATATCGCTAGTTCTCCAATTGTCAGCTTGGGTTTTTTCATAGTTGCTATCATTCTGTCTTCTGAATCTTTATAAACAAATACTTCTACTTCATCGCCTATGCTAGTTCCTTCAATTACTTGATTATTTGGCAGTAAAATAGCATCCTTGTCTTTATTGCCTATTGAGTTTATATACATACCAATCGGCGTGCTTCTAACAACTACTAATTTCTGGACTTTGCCTAATTCTATCATTATATACCCTCTTTTGTTTGTTTTTACATTTCCTTCTGCATATATAACGTGTTTGTCTTAATATATGAGAATTTGCTCTTATAATTATACTCGAAATTCAAGCCATATTCCACAAGAATGTATTAAAAAAGTAATGTTTGAGCCGACATATAGTTGGGTATATAGTAATTCGTATGGTTAGATTAGGTGATTCCAAAAAAATAACTGGTCAATGGGTGTTTCAAAAAAGCTGATTTTAATGGGTTCGAACTATATATATTGACTAATGAATTTTTTTGAAACACCTTAGTTCATTTCTAAAAAAATCATAAATTGCTATTTCATCAAGTTGGATTTGTATTTTTTGAAGTGGCTTAATGAAGAATTCGGAAGGAATGTTTGTTTTTATCAAGTGCTAGATGAAATACTAAATAAAAACTTTGAAGGGAGAATGAAAAATATGAAAGAAGCGGTAGTTTTTTATAGGTGTGAGGTGTGTGGCAATATTGTAGGTCTGATTAAAAATGGTGGTGGAGAGTTAAATTGTTGTGGCCAACCAATGACAAAAATGAAAGCAAATACTACAGATGCCTCTACGGAAAAGCATGTTCCGGTTGCTGTAAGGCAAGATGGTAAAATTATCGTTCAGGTCGGATCGGTGCTTCATCCTATGATTTCAGATCATTATATTGAATGGATTGCTGTTGTTAGCGATAAAGGAACTGAAAGAATCTCATTATCTCCAACAGATGAGCCTAAAGCAGTTTTTTGTGACAAAGAGAATTCAGAAGTATATGCTTATTGCAACCTTCATGGGTTATGGAAAGCTGAAGTTAAATAGGCCATTATTATACTCTTAATCAAAAATACTGCATCTAGATGCAGTATTTTTGATTTCACAAGGTAAGGTGTGAGAAAAATAGAGTTGAAATTATTTAATTTAATTATTACAAAAGAGATAAATTTAAAAGGAATGTATTGGGCACGGTTTATACTGCAATAATTTAGAATAGGGTGTTTCGAAAAAATTCGTTAGTCAATATATAGTTTCAACCCAATAATGAAGCTAAAAGCTTCAAACATAGGAATATTATTG
>CAYXPB010000260.1:3802-7467 GCA_964466645.1 uncultured Acetivibrio sp.
AAAATACAAATCAACTTTTTTGAAACACACATTGACCAGTTGTTTTTTTGAATCACCTAATATTAAAAAGAGAGGTTGATAATTATATGGAAAGAAAGATTAGTCAACAGGTTACAGGTTATAGAACACAGGATGGCGCAGGTGTAAACTTGGTTAGAGTTTTAGGAAATAGAACTGTTCAGCAATATGATCCGATTTTAATGCTTGATTCCTTTGACAGTACAAACCCAGATGATTACACAGCAGGTTTTCCAATGCATCCACACAGAGGAATTGAAACGATTAGTTATGTGTATCGTGGCTATATGACCCATAAGGACAGTTTAGGCAATGAAGATACGATCGGTGAAGGAGAAGTTCAATGGATGACAGCTGGTTCGGGTATTTTACACGAAGAAAAACTACCGGCATCTGAAAGATTGCTTGGTGTACAGCTTTGGCTTAATCTCCCTGCAAAGGATAAAATGGTTCCCCCGGCTTATCACAGTATCAAGAATTCTGAAATTGAAGAAATAGAGTTGGAAAATGGTAAGTTACGTCTTCTTGCCGGTGAATTTGAAGAAAGAAAAGGATATATAAGCAAATATCTTCCGCTAGATTATTACGATTTACACCTCAACCCAAATTCATCTATTGTCTTAAATACAGAAAGAGAGCGCTCTGTCATGATGTTTACCCTTTTAGGGGAAGCATTTATCAGTGGAGAACTTGTGAAGGAAAAGACAGCGGTTAAACTTACCACCGGAGACTATGTAGAAATTAAGGCAGCACATAATAATGCCCAAGTTTTATTTATAAGTTCGACACTTCTATATGAACCTGTAATTTGGGGTGGTCCTATAGTTATGAACACAAAGGAAGAGCTGAATAAAGCTTTCGATGATCTGGAAAAAGGCGTATTTTTACAAAATAAAATTTCTTATTGATGTTTAGTATCAAGCAGCCGTTAAAAGATTCGGAAATGATTAAATTCACTACCGGAGAAATTTGAAAAAATATTGCTATGCTCTTTTCAAATGTTATATAAAATTGTTCTTCTAATTTTATATAACATTTGTTAGGTCAACATCATACAATTGTGACTAGTAATACAAAAATAAATAGTTTAAGATTATGTATATAGAACATATCCAATATAAGACATGTGTAAAAGTTTTTGTACTAACTAATTTTAAAGGAGGGCAAGGTTATGGTTTTTAGAAAGGGTGTATGTAAATTTTTGGGTCTTTTTTTGGCTGTTGGCATTTTGTTCCCAGGTCTCTTTTTAGCACAAGAAGTAGAAGCTGCTGGTGTGAAAATTGATTTTCCTGCAACAGAAGTTCAGATGAATTATTGTAGTAGGCTTTATAAGTATGGGCTTGGAAGACCAGATTCTAAGATTTCAACTGGTGAAGTATACAGTTGGGCTTACAAAATTCAAAATAGGATTTTATCTCCAGAGGATGTGACAAGAGGCATATTTTTGTCTCCTGAAGGTACTAATTACAGCAATTTAATTTCAGATAAGAAGTTTGTCAGCAATTTGTATCAGGGGGTTTTGGGGAGAACAGAAGATAGCGAAGGTTACAAAATAAATCTGGGATTTTTAACAAACGTAAAACGGGAAATGATAAAATCATTAACAGGAGATGACAATAGATCAAGATTTTTTTCTACAACTACAATAACAGAAGGAACTAATGCTCAATTTATAAGAGAAATATACTTAAGATTTTTAAATAGAAATCCTACTACAGCAGAGTTTAATTTACAAATGGGTAAACTTATGAAGTCAAGAGAAGAACTTCTGAATGCTTTTCTAAGTTCTGCCGAATATAAAAATAAACGTCCCCAAATTTTGGATAGAGGTTGGGAACCAATTAGATATAGGTTAGATACTATTAGGTAGAGCATGCAATATGAATAACAAATTTTAAATATAAAAAACTCAAATATTTATACTTTGTAAAGTCACTGATTTTAGTGGATTTTTTGTTTTACAGGCAAAAGCTATGAAATTTCATACATGACAAACAAAAGATTGTCTTATATAAAAGTGAAATATTGGATCGTTGGAGGAAAAACTTTAGAAGGTAACTTAAGAAAAAATGAAATTTTCTGAGATTATAAAGTAAAACAGTTGTAAAATATACCGGTTATTTTTCTTGTAACTGTGGCCATTTTTTTGACAAATGTGTTTCATTAAAAAGAAGATTATGGTAAAATGAAGTTGTTATTTGTTATTTAGAAAAGTCATAATAAGCAATTCAATTTTATTAACCATCAATAATTTATTTTTTAAAAATTTTAAATTCAATCAATAAGAAATATTATTATAGAAGTAATGTAGCTTATAACAAAACATTAATTATAAAAGCATTCCTGTAATGAAATAAAATGAACTCATATTTTTAATCGTACCTAATTTGCCGACAAGGCAGAAAGGAGGCATTATGAGCTATTGGGTTGGAGTTGTAAGAGAAGAAAGAACTGCAGGTAGCTATTATTTTACGATTCATGCATCGGAGGGACAGTTGATTATGGAATCAGATTCGTATAAGAGTCGCCGTAGTGCTACTAATGGTATTTTGATTTTGAAACGCGTTCTTTCAGACAAAGCCGGTTCGGTAGTGGTATGTGAAAGAGACAACCGGTATTATTTTGACGTGTTTGCTCGAAACGGAAAGCTACTAGCAAACAGCATGGGTTTTGCCAGTCGTGAACAATGCAATAAGGAAATTGAAACGGTCAAGAAATTGCTTCAAAAAAGGGGTTTCTCCCTAGATAACAGGAAGTCAACAAGTGCAAAAAACATACCGATGGATTCTAAAGTGATTGATTCACTGTACAGCTTGGATGCCAACAAACGCGAATCAGATAGAATGGGCTTTAGGCAATGGGAAAACGAAGAATTTTGGTTTAATAAAAATAGCGGAATCAAAAACAATTTTTTTGTAAAACTAATGGGGTTAGATAAGCAAAGATCCTAATAAATGGGGGTGAAATAGTATGAAAGCAAAAGGGCATATATTGTCAGCAAATCTGCTTCGAGATGAACTGATAAAAAATAATGGGTACTTTTTACTTGAAGAGCACGAGGAGGGTAAAACAGTAAAAAGGTCTTACAAAATACCGGAAATGTTTTATAAAGCTATAAAAAATTGCCCCACATATTTTCGCGGTGGTTCAGTAGGCCCTGACTTCTTTCCTGATATTTTTGAAGGGCAGGCTCATATACATCCGAACGATTCCGGCAAATGGTTGCCTTATATGCAGGAGAAGCTTTTAACCTACTCCCCGGGAGATAGCGAATTTAATGAGGCATTGGCTTTTTATCTGGGGTATATGATACATTATGCAGGTGATATGTTTACTCACGATTATGTCAATGATTATGCGGGTGGTCCCTTCCCTGAAATCACCAGTATCATAGATGCGGTTGATGATTGGAGAAAAGTTAGTCTTAATAATCCCGTATTTGAAAAAGTCAGAATTATTATAATACATCTCGCAATAGAAACTCATCTCGATAATTTGATAATCAATGACAATCGGGAGGATGATTTCCATATTGATATCCCTGTAGGCTTCCTTCGTACTTGTTTTGCGACGCGCGGAGCGGTTGAGGAAACAAATACATTGAAGGGAAAAACCGATTCGTCACTAGGAGAACTGACGGAATTCAA
>CAYXPB010000261.1:0-7403 GCA_964466645.1 uncultured Acetivibrio sp.
AAGTTCTCTACAACCATTGATATTGCTTAATCTTATTTTCATGCTTCATCTCTGTAGATAACAAGATAACATCGGTCTAAAAATTTCTTTTATAATTCTTCAAATATCTTTTGAAAAATATTGAAAAAATAGTGGTATTGAATATACTTTCATGTTATAATTTAAGTGAAATTCAAATAATTTTATTCCGTATATGATAAAAGCTTATTACGTGGATATTTTAAAAACTCCAATTTTAAAGACTAGCTTTTCAAATTTTCTAGTTGTTATATCTTCAAAGTAATTACTCTTAAAAATATTGATTTCTACTCAAAGTATAAACCAAATGTGACCTCTAAATTATCCCAGATATCAAAACGTTGCTTTTTTTAAAATTTTTTGTCGAATAATGTGATGTTGCGACGAATTGTTACATTATTCTACAATTTAGTATATATTAATAATCAAGTAATTTTATAAAAGTTACTCCCCTAAATCCCGATGCATTCTCCCTTCTCTTCTTTGGAATGCACGGGGTATTTTTTTACCCTTTTTCGGTTGTTTTGACGACTTTGCATATTCTAGGATCTTTATAATTTTCCCAATACTTCAAAGAAATAAATTCTTAAAGTATTATAGTAAAATGGTATATAATATTTTTAGGGCTTGATTGATTTTTAAATAGAAAGGAAACATAATGAATAGTAATTTAAAAATAAATTTACCGGAAGAGGTAACACAAATTATAAATACACTTAATGATAACGGCTATAAGGCATATATTGTCGGAGGCTGCGTAAGGGATAGCATGCTTAAGAAACAACCTAAGGATTGGGATGTTTCAACCTCGGCAACTACAGATCAAATTAAGTCTATTTTTAGAAAAACAATTGACACGGGATTAAAGCACGGAACCGTTTCAGTGGTTATAGACAACAAAGTTATAGAAGTTACAACCTTTAGGACTACTCATATGGAAGATGAGAAGTGCTTAATCACAGACCTATCCTATAGAGATCTAACAATAAATGCAATGGCATATCACCCTTTAGAAGGTTTATTTGACCCACATTCCGGTATTGAAGATATAAGAAATGCCATTGTACGTGCTGTTGGAAGTGCTGACGACAGATTTAGAGAAGATCCTCTAAGAATGCTTCGTGCTGTGCGTTTTTGTGCAGTGTTGGAATTTGATATTGAAGCTTCAACCCTTGTTGCAATTGAAAGGAACAGTAATCTTATTAACAATGTCAGTCAGGAACGAGTAAGGGATGAACTGACTAAAATACTTACCTCTCGTCAGCCTTTTAAATTCAATTTATTAAGAGATTCTCACCTTTTAAAATTTATTTTGCCTGAATTTAATGCTTGCTATGACGTTACTCAAAATCACCCCTATCATATTTTTAATGTTGCTGTTCACTCCTTAAAAACAGTGTCTGAAATTGAAAATAAAGTAAGTCTCAAATGGACCATGCTTCTTCACGATGCAGGAAAAGCCCTAACAAAATCAACCGATAAAAAGGGAACAGACCATTTTTATGGTCATCCTGAAAAAAGTATATATATAGCAAAAACTGTATTGGAAAGACTTAAGTTCGATAATAAAACCACAACAAAGGTTTGCCATCTTATAAAATATCACGACATGCGAATACAGCCCGATTTCAATTCTGTACGAAAAGCTGTAAGCGTAATAGGCAAGGATTATTTTATTGATCTTTTAAAAGTACAAGAAGCAGATAAAAGAGGACAAAATCCAGAATTTTTGACCTCTTCACTCAAAGATTTATATAAAACAAAAGAAATATATTCCGACATAATTAATGAACAACAATGTTTGTCAATCAAAGATTTGAAAATCAATGGCAGCGACCTTATATCTTTAGGCTATCAGCAAGGTAAAGAAATTGGGTATATACTAGAGAAACTTTTATATACTATATTAGAAAAACCCGAGTTGAATACATATGACGAGCTTTTAGAAATGGCGAAATCTCTTAAAAAACTCTAAAGGTGATAAAATATGATAACTGAAACATTTGCATATAGCTCCTTTGATGGTGAGGATATCTTTGTCTATAAGTGGTCTCCTGAGAATACTAAAATGCTAGGTATTGTCCACATTTCTCACGGACTATCCGAACATGCAGGAAGATATAACAATTTTGCTGAAGTATTAACATCTGCCGGCTACATAGTTTATGCACACGACCAAAGAGGCCATGGTAAAACAGCAAAAAGCGCAGATAATATTGTTCATATCAGTGACAGAGGCTGGACTTACATGCAAAAGGACCTTGTGCTGCTTATAGACCTTATAAAGAAAACTCACGCGGAATTGCCAATTTTTCTTTTCGGGCATAGTATGGGTAGCTTTTTATTGAGAAATACACTTCAAGATAGTCACCCTAATGTAACTGGCGCAATAATGTCCGGTACGGGCTGTTTCGAAACCCTTGCCCTAAATGCGGGTATTTTAATCGCTAAATCATTGATTAAAAGGAGAGGTTCGCATAAAAGAAGCTACTATATAAACAATATTACCTTCAAAGCATTTAACCTAAATATCCCCAAACCCAAAACCTTTTTTGACTGGCTAAGTAGAGATGATAAAATTATTAGCAGCTTCTTAAATGACCCTCTGTGTAAAATAAATTGTTCAAACAATCTGTTTCTTGAGCTTTTTAACGGATTAAAGACAATACAGAGTCCAAAATCCGTTATAAAAATTCCAAAAAACATTCCTTTACTTTTACTTTCTGGAGATAATGACCCTGTAGGTCACTGGGGCAGAGACATTTTCGAATTGGTGAAGCTTTACAAAAACATTGGTGTTAAAGATGTGCAATACAAATTATACCCTTCCGCACGGCACGAATTAATAAATGAAATAAACCATGATGAAGTTATACACGATATAATTAAATGGCTAAATATTATTGTTGAAAAAAGCTAGTTGTGTTTGTCGGAAATCATTCCGCGCGTTTAATAAACTCAAATAAAATCATGGACGTTTAAGTTTAAATTAAGTTTTGTATAATATAATCATATTATATGGTAAGATATAATTTATCAATATTTAATTTCCTAAAATCAATTCGTTACTTAATGCAGCCTTCGATTTAATATATTTGCAATCCAACAAAAGAGGAATTAAGCAATAACTGTTTGATAGGTTATAATGTTAATGTTCTAAATAGACTTGGGATCTATGCTTTATTAATTGTTGTATATCAACAACTAATAAAGCATTAAGTTTATTTACATAAAATACAAATTTCAAGGGGGAGAAGTATTGTGAAAAAGGCTTTAGCAGTTTTATTTTCTATTACTATGTCGTTATCCATAATGCTACCGACAGAGTTTTTAGTTGCTTCAGCAGAAGGCGGACAGTCCATATTTATTAATGAAATTATGGCAGCCAATTCTCAAACTATTAGGGATGGTGACTTAGAAGATCCGGATAAGGGAGATAAGGGAGGAGCATATTCAGATTGGATAGAGCTCTATAATCCTGGCTCACAGACAATTAACTTAACAGGTTATACTTTATCTGATTCAGAAGCGACATGGACATTCCCTCAAGGGACTATTGGAGCAAATGGATATTTGCTTATTTGGGCTTCTGACAAGAATAAAGTGGCAAGAGATGGACAGCTCCATACAAGCTTTAAATTGAGTTCATCAGGTGAAAAGATTGAATTGAGAACGCCTAATGGCACAGTTGTTGATTCGGTTACATATTCAAGTGTTACAGATGATCAGTCTTTCGGACGCAAAACTGATGGTTCCTCGGAATATAAGTTGTTTACAAAATCAACACCGTTATCATCGAATTCAAATGGAGTTATGCTTCTTAGAGAACCTGTTTTTTCTAAGGAAGGTGGATTATATACCGAAGCTTTTGATTTACAAATCACATCAGAGGATTCACAAGCAAATATTTACTATACAACCGATTGTTCAGATCCTGTTCCCGGAGCTTCTGGAACTTTCCAGTACAACGGTAGCATAAGAATTCAAAGTAGAGCAGGTGAACAAAATGTACTTTCAATGGTTCAGAATGTATCAGCAGATTATCAGAATCCATGGAAAGCACCAAATGGTGAGGTTTTCAAATGCACTACATTGAAAGTAGTTGTTGTAAATAATGATGGAGTAAAGAGTAATGTTGTAACACATTCATATTTTGTAGATTCCGGAATAAAGTCAAGATATACATTGCCTATAGTTTCAGTTGTAACTGACTATGATAATTTATTTGACCCAAATACAGGTATTTATACAAGTACAAATTGTGAAAAAAGCGGAGAAGAATGGGAAAGACCTGCACACGTCGAATTCTTTGAAAATGATGGTAACCTTGGATTCTCACAAAATATTGGCCTTAGACTTCATGGAGCATATACTAGAAAATATCCCCAGAAGTCATTCAGGGTGTATGCTGATGGTGAGTATGGAGACAAGGGTGAATTTAAGTACGAAGTTTTCCCGGATCTCACCAAAAAAGGTAATGGAAAAAAAATGAAGAGCTTCGAACGCTTAATTTTAAGAAATGCAGGTAATGACTGGGCCTTTGGATATATGAGAGATGAAATGTCACAAAGTTTGGTATCTCATATAAAAGGTTTGGATACCCAATCATCAAGACCTGTAATACTGTTCTTAGACGGTGAGTATTGGGGCGTATATTATGTTCGTGAACGTTATGACAAAGAATATCTAAGCTCACACTACAATCTTGATGATGATAAGGTCGTAATAACTGATATTGCCACTGCTAAAAATTTCGGTGGTGGATTCGGCGGTGGATTCGGCGGATTTGGCGATGCTGGTGGCGGTGCTACTAGTGGGGAAAGTACCTCTGAAGACTTGACTGCCTTTAATAATGAAGTTATTAATTACCTTAAATCAAACTCTATCACACAACAAAGTACCTATGAGTATATTAAAACAAAGATTGATATAGAAAATTATATAAATTATTATGTTTCTGAAATTTTCTTTGACAACACAGATTGGCCTGGAAATAACGTATCTGCTTGGAGATATAAGACAGACGACGGACAGTATCATCCAGAAGCTCCATATGGTCAAGATGGCAGATGGAGATGGTTGCTTAAAGATACTGATTTTGGTTTTGGATTGTATGGCAAGCCATCGACACATGATACATTGCAATATGCAACAGGTGATGTAGTGGAAGGATGGGCAAATTCTCAAGAAACTACATTCTTGTTTAAAACACTGCTTCAAAATGAGGAATTTAGAAACAAGTTCATTAACTGTTTTGCAGACCAGTTAAATACATCCTTTGTTTCTGAGCGAGTAATTAATGTTATTAATAAATTCGAAAGTGCCCTTTCACCTGAATTATTAGAGCATACCAATCGTTGGCAGTTTTTAAAATTGACTGCTACAGCTGAAGGAAATAATACAAACCAAACAAACCCAGTTAATCCTGGAAATAACGAATGGGGTGTAGGAGGTAACTTCGGAGGTGACTTTGGAGGCAACTTCGGTGGTAATAATGATGATAGTTCAAAAATATGGAGCCAGGACGTTCAGAATATGAAGAATTTTGCTAAAGAACGTCCGGCAAATATAAAGCAGTATATAATTAACAAATTTAGCAGTAATGGTGTTAATGGAACAGCTAATGTTACTCTTAAAACAGATTCAAATAAAGGACATGTCAGAATAAATACAATAGATATAAATCCAAATACTCCAAGTGTTACAAATTCAAATCAATGGACTGGCAATTATTTCACAGGTATACCTGTGACAGTAAGTGCAATACCTCAAGAAGGTTATGTATTCGACCACTGGGAAGGTGTCACAGGTAGTTCAGATACTGTAACCTTCACACATACAGGAGATATAAGTATAACAGCAGTTTTCAGACAAGGTACAGCAGCACCCACTCCAACACCTACTACGAGTTTTGTATATGGTGATGTAAATAATGATGGAACTTTCAATTCCTTAGACTTTGGGGTTGTAAGAATGTATTTGCTTGGAATGAAAAAAGAAGAGGATATTAATAAATCTGCTGGAGATGTTGATGCAAGTGGAGCTGTTAATGCAATAGATTTTGCGTACATGAGACAGCGTTTACTTGGTACAATCGATAAGTTTCCTACAGAATAACTCAATTTATTAGAGAGAAATGAAAGAGGCAAAGACGAAGGCACTTGATGTCTCATTGTTTTTATAGAGAGATCGGACTGTATAGTAGATAAAATTGGTGAGCCAACTGGTCATTTTGACAAGCAAATCCTATATTTATCTCTATACAGTTCTTTTTTTCTATTAAGTTTGGCAAAGCTTATTGTTTATATAACTTACAAAACTACTATAAAAAAATCAATTCTTAATTAGAATAATAATTTTCATAAAAAAGAGGACTTTGGAACAATATGTCGTAATATACCTTCTAATCTAATTTTCATGCCCAACTATAGTATTCTTTGGTGATACAGACAATAAAATTACATAGTAGGAAAATTAGGCAAATATTATTACATACAGAAAGGATTGGATTTTATGCTTGGTATTATTTTGGGGTTAATTAGTTTAATTTTATCAGTATTGTTAGCGGTAGTAATTCATAGCACTACATCCTTCGATATAATGTCGTTTTCTCTTTTCTTTATTGTACCAGTGGGTTCGATCTTCTTTGGGGCTGTTGCGTGTTTAGGTTATTATTGGGGCTTTTTTATAACCAATAAAAAAATCGATTCCTGGTTGCTTTTAATCGGTCTTTTGATTCCCCTTATAGCTTATACAGGTACTCAATACGGTTATTATGCCACAGCATATATGGATGAAAATATGACGCTGAATTATAAAATGGAAGGAGAACATATCAGTAATTATGTATTTGGCGACTCAGTTGAACCATTAAATTTTATATCGTATACAAAGCTAATGGTTGAGTCAAGCGTTATCTCCTTCTCTCGGCGTACTCATACTATTGGTGAAGTGGAAGGAAAGCCTGTCGTAAACTGGATATTCTTCACTATTGACGGTCTTGGCTCTATATTTGGAAGTCTTATGGCACTAGGTCTTGTTATAAGGAATAAAAAATACTGCGATGATTGTAAGCGCTATATGAAGAACAAGTCAATATTTAAATTCCTGGCAACAGATTTAGATAGGACAATTAGGTTTCAGGATATTGACAACTTAAGTCCTGATAAAATAAAAGAATTACTTCCAACAATTGCAGTCGGCAAAGAAGATCATTATGAAATATTTGTTCACTGGTGCGAAGGCTGTGACAATGGTTATCTTGTAATGCAATATATGGAGAAAGATTCAAAAGGCAATATGACAGAAAACGATAAAAAGAGTAAAGAACTTAAAATTTCACCTAATACCATTAAAGCTCTTCTTGAATTAGTTCCTTGATGGGC
>CAYXPB010000262.1:0-7392 GCA_964466645.1 uncultured Acetivibrio sp.
AAATTCCTGCTTTTCGAAATAGTATTTCTTGCAATGGTATAAAAGGCAAACATATCTCGTCATCTACTTGCTTGCTTAAAAACCGCTCTATTTTTCTTTCTTTTCCTGCTTTTACAAAAAGTACATACCAATACATAAGCAATTACCCCTCAATACACTTTTACATTAGGCATAGCTTCGCCCCTTCACTTATCAAACTCAATAAGCTACAATAACTCCCACTGTATATTCCCTATCTACTGATAACGTGACCCCCCAACGATTAACAGTCCATAAGTGCCTCACAAATACTCTCTATTTATCAAATACTTCTAATAAATTAGCTACATAATTTCCATATTCATTATTTAACTTGTTATCTATAATATAATTCTTCAAATAATCTTTTGTAATAAAACCATTCTTTAACGCGATTTCTTCAAGACACGCTATATAAAGACCTTGTCTCTCCTGAATGGTTTGAACAAAGTTTGATGCCTTAAGTAGGTCTGTATGTGTTCCTGTATCAAGCCATGCCATACCTCTTCCAAATAACTCTACTTTTAACTTTCCCTTATTTAAATACTCCATGTTTAAATCGGTTATTTCCAGTTCTCCTCTTTGAGAAGGTTTTAAGTTTTTTGCAATATTCACTACAGTATTATCATAAAAATATAGACCCGGAACTGCATAGTTTGATTTTGGATTCTTTGGCTTTTCTTCTATGGATATAACCTTGTTATCCTCATCAAACTCAACAACACCATAGGCTGAAGGATTTTTTACATAATACCCAAAAATTGTTGCACCTTCTTTTCTTTCTACAGCCTTTTCCAACATTTGATCAAAGGATTGACCATAAAATATATTGTCACCTAAAATGAGGGCAACATTATCATCGCCAATAAACTCTTCTCCTATAATAAAGGCTTGTGCTAGTCCTTTTGGTTCAGGTTGTACAGCATAGGAAAAACGCACACCTAAATTACTTCCATCTCCGAGAAGTCCTTCAAATAAGGGCAAATCTCTAGGAGTAGAAATAATAAGTATTTCGCGTATTCCTGACAGCATTAGTACCGACAATGGATAGAAAATCATTGGCTTGTCATATATTGGTAGGAGTTGTTTTGAAATTCCTCTTGTTATGGGATGTAAACGCGTTCCTGCTCCCCCTGCTAGTACTATACCTTTCATATCTCTATACTCCCTTATTTATTATTTAAGAAATTCTGCTATTACTTTTCCCATACATTTGTTTGTAATATTCTTTATATTGCCCCGATGTAACATTTTCAATCCACTTTGTATTGTGAATATACCACTTTATAGTCTCTACAATTCCCTGTTCAAATGCAGTCTTTGGAAGCCATCCTATCTCTGATGAAATTTTTTTAGGATCTATGGCATATCTCCTGTCATGCCCTTTTCTATCTTTAACAAACTTTATAAGGTCATCGGAAATATGATTCATTCTTGGATCACTTTCCTCTAAAGTTTCCTTCACAGTTTTTATAATTGTCTTAATTATATCTATATTTTGCCTCTCATTATGTCCACCAATATTATATACTTCACCAAGTTTACCATTATTTATAACTTGATCAATTGCAATACAATGATCTTCAACATAGAGCCAATCCCTTATGTTTTTACCGTCTCCATAGACAGGAAGTTCCTTACCGCTTAATACATTGTTAATTACTAGCGGAATTAACTTTTCAGGAAACTGAAATCTTCCATAATTATTACTACATCTTGTTATGTTTACCGGCATTTTATAGGTATCATAATATGCTTTTACAATCATATCAGCAGCAGCTTTACTTGCAGAATAAGGACTATGTGGATCAAGAGAAGTACTTTCTGTGAAGTATCCTTCATGTTCTAATGAACCATATACCTCATCAGTAGATACCTGCAAAAATTTCTTACCTAGCAAAAATGTGTCATCTTCCTTTTCCCAATAATTCTTCGCTATATTTAACAAAACCTGAGTCCCCAAAACATTTGTCCTTACAAAGACTTCTGGATCTTTTATGCTCCTGTCTACATGGCTCTCTGCTGCAAAATTCACTACATAGTCTATATCATTATTCTTAAATATTTCCTCAATTCTTTCCTTATCACATATATCAGCTTTTACAAAAGTATAATTATTTTTATCTTCAAGCCCCTTCAAGTTTTCAAGGTTTCCTGCATATGTAAGCAAATCTACATTAATAATTCTTATACTCTCACCATACTTGTTTAACATACAGTGAATAAAATTTGAACCAATAAAACCAGCCCCACCTGTAACTAAATAAGTTTTCATATTATACCTGCCTTTTTAAATATATTTCTAACGCCTCTTGCCACTCTTTAAACATAAAGTTTGACGTCATCTTGAGCATATAGTTTTCCAAAACAGAATATTTCGGTCTGAGTGTTGGACTTGGATACTCCTCAGTTGTGCAAGGAACTACCTTTGTTGATATTCCTTTCTGACGGAATATTTCTTTTGTAAACTCATACCATGTACAATGTCCCTCACATGTTCCGTGAAAAAGTCCATAGTTTTCAGTTTCAATCAGATATTTTATCATTCCCGAAAGTTCTTCCGTACTTGTTGGCGTTCCTCTCTGATCCCCTACCACCTTAATTTCATCTCTTGTTTCAGAAAGCGACAACATAGTTTTGACAAAATTCTTACCTTCTCCATAAAGCCATGCAGTCCTTATAATATAATGCTTATCGTTAAAAAGCTTGACAAACTCCTCACCTTCAAGCTTTGTTTTGCCATAGGCAGTTTTTGGTATAGTATCATCAAACTCCAAATAAGGTCTTGCATTATTATTCACTAAAATACCTGTGCCATCAAACACATAGTCTGTTGAAATATGCACTATTTTTGCATTTACCTCCTTAGATGCAATAGAAAGATTTCTTGGACCTATTGCATTTACAGCAAATGCGTTGTCAAAATCTGTTTCACAAGCATCTACATTCGTATAAGCAGCACAATTTATAATAACATCAGTTTCTAATCTCCTAACCATTGAGAGGACATCCTCAAGAATTGTTATATTTATTTCCTTTAAATCGACAGCAGTAATATCATATCTACACTTATCAAGTTGGCGTATAATTTCCTTTCCTAGCTGCCCTTCTGAGCCTGTCACTATTACGTTCATGGTATCCTCCCAAAATTATTATAAGCGTGCTTCTTTTATAGTAGGCAAAATCTTATCTTTCTCTGATAATATAAAATCACAGCCAATGTCCGGCCACTCAATTGCAATATCACTATCATTATAAATTATTCCTGCATCATACTCCGGATGATATATATTAGTTGTCTTATACAAAAACTCCGTATCATCTTCCATAGTAAGAAAAGCATGTCCGAATCCTTCCGGAATATAAAACATTGTTTTATTCTCCTCTGACAACTCTACGCCATACCACTTTCCAAAAGTATCGCTACCCTTTCTAAGATCTACTGCAACATCATAGACCCTTCCTCTTATTACTCTTACCAATTTGCCTTGAGGATATTTAGTCTGGAAATGGATACCTCTAAGAACACCTTTTTTTGATTTTGAATGGTTATCCTGAACAAATTCCATATTAAGTCCAAGTTCTTTAAATGATTCCTTATTATATGATTCTAGAAAAAATCCCCGATTATCCCCAAAAACTTTTGAATCAACAATAACTAAATCTTTAATCCCTGTTTGCTTTATTGAAAAATTATTCATTATACTAAAAATGCCCCCTAGAATATTCTTTATAATTGATCACTACTTATATTCGTAATTATAGTAATTGCCTCTTCCTGTATCCATTTTTGTCAAAACAGTACCTATAATGTTGGAATTAACACTTGCAAGAGCTTTCTTTGCCCTCTTTGCCATATCTATTCTGGTTTGACTGCAAGCAAATACCAATACAACTCCATCTGTTGCACCTGCAAGAATTGCTGCATCTGTTACTTGTCCCACTGGTGGAGTATCTATTATTATTGTGTCGTAATCACCTTTTAACTTATCCAACAACTGGTGCATTTTATTTGAACTGAGAATTTCTGCTGGATTAGGAGGAATAGGTCCACTAGGTATAACATATAGATTTGGTATTCCCTTAAGTGTCATTGAATTTACTTCTTTATCGTCTATATCACCTTTAATGATATTGGTTAAGCCCTTTTCATTTGTTATTCCAAAATAGTGATGAACCTTCGGTTTCCTTAAGTCTGCGTCAATTACCAGAACTTTCTTGCCTGATTTGGCAAAAGCCACCGCCATATTGACAGCTGTTACTGTTTTACCGTCTCCTAATGTAGGACTAGTAACTACTATGGTCTTCAATTCTTTATCTACGCTCATATAGTGTAAATTTGTACGAATTTCTCTGAAGGCTTCCGAAGCAGGTGCCTTCGGATCATTCTTTGTAATAAGATTTTTGAGGTAATCCTGTTCGAGCTCTTTTGCGTCTTTTGCTTTTCTTTTACCCCTCTTACCACCTTCAAATTTCGGTACTGCACCGATTACGTTTAATTCCAACTGTCTTTCTACGTCCTCAGGCTTTTTAAAGGTGTAATCCAACATTTCCAACAAATATACAAGACCTGCACCTAGAGCCAAGCCCACAATACCTGCAAGTCCTACATTCTTCTTTTTGCTTGGACCTACGGGAAACTCAGGCGTCTTTGCTGTATCTATTACTTTTACGTTTTTTACTTGAATTATATCAGCTGCCATTTGCTTTATTACAAGTGCAAGTTCATTTACAACATCTGCTGCAAGTTTGGGGTCTGTGTCTTCATAGCTTATACTGAATATTCTTGAATCCTTTACCGTCTGAACATTTACATTTCTTTTGAACTTACCTGCATTCACACCTAGTTTATTTTCAATGCTATCGGCAACAAGATTTGATTTGAGTAATTCTCTATAGTCGTTTACAAGCTGATTGTTAATCTGGATATCAGCGATACTTAAGCTTGCCACCTTGTCCGATTCCTTACCTAGGAAAAGTGTGGTATTCGCCTTATAAATAGGCTTCATATAAAATTGAGTTATTGCAAAAGCTGAGCCTGCAGCTAAAATAAAACAAATTGCGATAATATACCATTTCTTTAGAAGTGTAGTAAATACTTCCCTTATATCAATCTCAATATAATCACTTTTCCCCATTCTTCCAAATCCCCTTTTCCAAAATTAATTAGACTTCTGATAATAAATATGAATACCTGTAGAAGAGCTCTTTTGCACGTTCATAGTCTCCCCCAAGTGTATTTCTTAAATATGATTTCAGCTTTGTCATTCCTTCATCATCTAGACCTGCATCCATAAGGCTTTGTATGTATCCTATATTAACCGATGAATATATTCTTCTAAAATCTGCGAGATCATCATCATCAATCTCATCTCTATGTTCCTGGATTTTCCTATCTACCCAGCTCACTGATTCACTATTCTTTGTTGCTTCAGGAGTAGGTTCAATTTTACTTCCCCCAGAAACTATTGGTTTTGGTGTTACTTTGCCATCTTGAGTGATTTCTGTATTTTGTGAGTTAACAGTAGGACTTGGAGTCCCGAGAGTAACATCGGATTTATACTTCGGGGTTGGCGAAGCCAATTGTGTAACAATTTCTGGATTATCCGTCACAATACTGTCGGTCACTGCAATTGGTGTATTAATGTCGGGTGTTGAACTACCGGCTGTTTCTTTTATGGAACCATCTTTATCACGTTGAATAAGAATGGGTATTAAAAGTCCTGCCCCTACAGTCAGTAATATAGCCAAAATAACAACAATCCCTTTTTTCATACTTCTACTCCTTCTTATATACAAAAACAATATTAATATATTTGCAAATTGTTGTCAATTCATATAATGCACTTTCTTACAACTTTAGACGTAATTTTCTTAAAATCCCTGTCATTAGTAGTCGCTTTTTTACTGAACACATACCTAGAACATCCTCATTTTCAAGGACTCTTTGCGGATTGACATGCATAATTCTTTCAGCATTTTCAAAGCCACACAGGTCAGAAATTTTTTTCTTAATTTCCTTTTTATCTGACAGTATTCTGTTCAAACTGTGGGAATCTGTGCCAACAATATGTACCATCCCATCTTTTAATAACTCATAGGCTGCTTTTTTTGCCCTTTTGCCATAAGCACCAATGATACTCTCTGAATTAATCTGCAGTAGGACTCCTTTGTCAACAAGCTCTTTTAAAAGCTTACTTTTTCTATATTCTAAACAGTATCGCTCAGGATGAGCTATAATAGGAGTAAAACCCTCCAATTGCATGGAAAATAAACGGTCTGACATATACTTTGGAATTGTCTCAAAAGGAAATTCGATTAGTATGTATTTAGAATCATTTAACGAGAGTATCTCATTGTTTTTTAGTCTTTCAATGGTATCATGAGAGGCGTAAACTTCCATTCCAGGATATATCTTAAGCTTTATTTCTTCTTTGTCTATTTCTTCTTGTAAAAGTCTTACCTTGTCCCTTATTTCCTCAGCCGTCGGGATATAATCATCTCCGCTAATAAAATGAGGCGTAGCTATAATTTTCTCTATACCTTTTTTTTGAAGCTCCCTTACTAATTCCATCGATTGCTCGAGACTCTTAGGACCATCATCTATTCCATATAATATATGACAATGAATATCGACCATCAAAAAATACCTTCCCCTACTTGCTTATAATATCGTAATAATCACATTATACAGTTTTTACAAACAAAATGCAAAGTATAAATAACACATATCCATTTGTGAGAAATATTTTCACAGGTGGACTTTTATTTAGGATATTTTTTGTTATTCATACTGAAGAAAAAGCATGGTATGTAAATCAATTATTGTATATTATTTACTATCAATATATATAGGTATAGAATGTTTACATAGGAGAAGAAATATTGTATTTATACTCACCTAATCTGTGTCGCAATTTGCTCATCATATGCTGTTTTCAAGTTCTTTAAGTATTCTCCGTTTATTTAGGTATGAAAATTATATAATATAGTAAAAAAACCGCTTCAGTTTAATCGAAGCGGTTTTTTTATCTGAGTGTTCCTAGCTACATCAATTTTGATTGTCTTTAAGCTTTTCTTCTATCTCTTTAATCTTATCTGGTGAAAGTTTTGTTGCTTTAATTATTATTTGAATATCTACGCCAAGTTTCAACATTTCTTCAGCTGTATTAATTACACCTTGTTCTAAGCCTTGTTCTAAACCTTGTTCTAAACCTTGTTCTAAACCTTGTTGTAAACCTTGTTCTAAGCCTTGTTGTAAACCTTGTTTTTTTGCATAATCAAGTTTTGAGAGCATATCCAATCTGCTCTTTTCGCGTGCTCTTTGTATTTCACGCATTCTTTCATCGGCGCTTACAGTTTCTAATGATTCAA
>CAYXPB010000263.1:0-7304 GCA_964466645.1 uncultured Acetivibrio sp.
CAACACCAACTGCAACACCAACTGCAACACCAACTGCAACACCAACTGCAACACCTGAATTAACAAGTATGCCCACACCTACATTACATAAGGTAATGATAGGGGATGTAAATGGTGATAATCAAATAAATTCTTTAGATTTAGCCTATTTGAGACTATACTTGCTTGGAATAAAAAAGGATATGGAAAGTGCAATGGAGGGAGCAGATATGAATGGCGATAATTTAGTGAATTCTATAGATTTTGCTTATTTAAGAAAGTACCTTCTAGGACAAATAGATAAATTTCCAGCTCAGACTTAATTAATTAACAGTAAAGTAAAAATTGAAAAAACACTTCGGATTAATATTTATTTAAGTTTTTTTTTTTTATATTCCTAAAGCTGCTTTTCAGTTAGAAATTTCCAATACCTTGCGGGCATATTATGTTTTTGTAGTTTGGGATTTACTCTTTCTTTTATACAAATATTTGTGAAGTAGTTTTTCCATAGTTTTTCATAATTATCGCTGATATTTAAAGAGGATAGCTCAATCTCCTCAGAAATATCAGTGAAAATACAGATGTTTTTATCATATACTGCAGCATAGTGCCTTTTTATATCGTGGATTACCCAGCATTGGTCTGAAAATCTATTGACAAAATGGCTGGATATTAAGGTTGTAATATTATGGTCAGGTTTGTATGGAGCGTAATATACATTGTTTTCAAGCTGTTTAAATCGCAAAAGTCCAATCATTAAATGGCTTTCCCGGGTAACTTTTTTTGCTGCAGTGTGAATTGCCAAAACTGTATCATCTGATAGGTGCAGGTCGATTTCTTTTCCTTTTTTAAATCCCAACCTTATATAATTAAGAACATTGACCTCTATATCATCAAGTTCGGATAAATAAGCATGATATAAGTTTTTTAAAGACTGATAAGATATTTTTTTATATATACTTTCGTATACCTTAGAAGCTTTTTCTGGATCGGTCGTTATATGTATATTAGAATCTATAAGGCTTTGTTGTATATAACCGTATGAATAAATGTGATTGGGCGTTTCGTGCCTGTAATAAGCTTCATATACAGAAGTTAGAAGACCTTCAAAGGAGCCGTCATATAAATAATTACACACTATATTTCACCTACCAAACTCATCAATTTATCCTCTAGGCTAGGTAGTTCAACCATGTTAGAGAACATGGACATTTGTTCCCAATTATCATGGGATCTATGGCTTTTGTCTGTAAGAGCCTCGCGTATTTGCATTTCATTTAAGCCTATAGAACTAAAGTACTTACCTTTACAAGTTATAAAGAATCTTGCCCTTTTTAACACTATACCCAGCTTTTTCAAATCATCAAAATCTAGTTGTTTGACTTTCCTTGCAGTGATAATTTTGTGTGCAGAACGTACACCTACACCAGGGATTCTAAGAAGCATTTCATAGTCTGATTTGTTTATGTCCACAGGGAACATGCTTATATTTCTTAAAGCCCAACTGCATTTTGGATCAAAATGAGTATCAAAATCCGGATGCTTTTCATCGAGCAGTTCACTGCTGTTAAAGCCATAAAATCTTAAGAGCCAGTCTGCTTGATACAGACGATGCTCTCTCAAAAGAGGCGGTCTGCTTATGGCAGGAAGATTAGGATTATTTGAAACGGGAACATATGCGGAATAGTATACTCTTTTAAGGCCGTAACCTTTATAGAGACCCTCGGACAGACGCAGGATTTTGAGATCATGATCAGGGGTGGCACCTACAATTAATTGTGTACTTTGCCCGGCAGGTACAAAGCGTGAAGAAGACTTGAAGAATCTCCTGTTATCTTTTGTTTCAACTATTTTTGAATTAACAAAGCCCATAGGTTTTAGTATGTTTTCACGGGTTTTTTGAGGTGCTAAAAGCTGCAATCCTTTGCTTGAAGGTAATTCAATGTTTAGACTCATACGGTCTACAAGTTTGCCCGAAGATTCAATTAGGCTGAGGTCTGCTCCTGGAATTGCCTTGAGGTGGATATAGCCGTTAAAATTATACTCTTCACGAAGTATTCGTACTGATTCATACAGCTGTTCCATTGTGTAATTTGGATCTTTTATTATGGACGAGCTTAAAAACAGCCCTTCAATATAGTTTCGTCTATAAAAATTTATAGTTAAACCAGCTACCTCATTTGGAGTAAAAGTGGCTCTAGGAACATCGTTAGATAGTCTGTTAACACAGTATGCACAGTCATATATACAATAGTTGGTAAGCAGGATTTTTAGGAGAGATATACATCTTCCGTCATCTGCCCAGCTGTGACAAATACCACATGCGGAACTGTTGCCTAATCCGCCCTTGGTGTTTTTTCTATTGCTGCCGCTTGAAGAACATGAAACATCATATTTTGCAGCTGCCGAGAGTATTTCAAGCTTTTTTTGCAGCTCCATTCTTGCACCTCCTGTAAATTTCTTTTTTTCAATATTTACTAATTCTTTTTGGAATTTTCCTATGAGAGAATTTTAACATAAATAAAGGCAAAAATCAAACATATGTTCGTTAAAAAGATAAGAAATATTTTTTGTAAAATCAAGCTGTTAAGTTTTGTGTACATATATTCGATATTATAATTAAGGTGATTTCAAAGTTTAGGTGATTCCAAAAAAATAGCTGGTCAATGGGTGTTTCAAAAAAGTTGATTTTAATGGGTTGGAACTATATATATTGACTAATGAATTTTTTTGAAACACCTTATTCAAAAAATAAGGTAATTCCAAAAAATAACTAGTTAATCGTCATTTCAAAAAATCTGATTTGCATTTTTGGCATCGCAAAATAGTGTTCCTATGTTGTGAAGCTTAAAAGCTTCAATAATGGGCTTTGTTACTTAAAAATTGTATAGGTTATTTTTTGCAACTGTTCAATTGCTAATTCAAAATAAATTTGGAGGCATTGATATGCTTTTAATGATAGAAAGAAATGTTTCTATACCAATTCTTGTTATATTCATAGTTCTTATAATTACAATTTTTCTGATTGTATTACTGATACATATCAAGAATTTAAAGCGCAAGGTTTCCAAAGCATATGGAGAACTAAAGAAACGTCACAAGTGGCTGGAAGTTACAATATTAAGCATAGGAGAAGCTATAATTGCAACTGATGAAAAGGGGATTGTTACTTTTTCTAATTATGAGGCACAAAAACTGTTTTCCTTATCCGAAGAACAGTTTATGAATAAGAACTTCGACGACATATTGTACTCACTAAGAGATCAAGATGGTAAAAGCTGTAATGTTTCTTTAGATATGGTTTTGAATAAGGGAAGTAAGTTGGAATTTGAAAGTGTTTCTATTATAGTATCGAAAGATGGTAAGGAGTACTTTATTTCGGGGAGTATTACACCTATATGGAATGAAGTTGATGAAATAGTAGGTACTGTAAGTGCTATAAAAGACATTACTGAGCTAAAGAGAAATGAAAAGAAAATATACAATATGGAGTATTTTGATAGCATTACGGGATTGCCAAATAAAATGTTGTTTTTAGACAGATTGAATGTTGGTTTGGCCAATGCAAGAAGAAGTTGCACAAAACTTGCTGTTATAGTTCTTGATCTTGACAACTTTAAAACAATCAATGATACATTAAGTCATGCTTTTGGTGATAGGATTTTAATGCAAATTGCAGAAAAAATAAAGGGACTTTTAAGAGAAGCAGACACGGTTGCTAGGTTTGGGGGAGATGAATTTATTATTTTGCAGCCAGGATTGAAGGATATAACAGATATTACAAGAGTTGCTGATCGTATTATTGAAAGTTTCAGAAGTCCTTGGATTCTAGAAGGAAGGGAATACTATATTACTGCGAGTATGGGAATAGCAATTTATCCAAATGACGGTCTGGACGAAAGTACTTTAGTGAAAAACGCTGATATTGCCATGTATAGGGCGAAAGATAAAGGAAAAAACAATTATGAAATGTTTATGGAATCAATGAATAGGAAGATTATTGATAAGCTCAATTTAGAAAATGCTTTAAGACATGCGATTGAAAAAGAGGATTTTGTACTTTATTATCAACCTCAGATTGATATTGTTACCGGAGAAATCATTAGTGTTGAGGCCTTGATAAGATGGAATCGTGAAGGTGTTGGACTTGTTCAACCACTGGAATTTATTCCGGTAGCTGAAGAGTCAAGTTTAATTATCCCTCTAGGTGAATGGGTTCTTAAAACTGCATGCAAGCAGAATGTTAAATGGATAAGTTCGGGTTTTAAGCCGCTATTGATGGCTGTAAACCTATCTGCGAAGCAATTTCAGCAACGTGATCTTGTTGAGATGATTGATAGGATTTTACATGAGACAGGGATGGAACCTACTCTCCTTGAACTTGAAATTACAGAAAGCACAGCAATGCAAGATATTGATTTTACAATTGAAGTACTAAAAAGGTTAAGGGAAAAAGGGATAAGAATTTCTTTGGATGATTTCGGAACGGGTTACTCTTCTTTGAATTATCTAAAAATATTACCTTTAGATACCTTGAAGATTGATAAAAGTTTTATTCATGATATAGCATTGAATCCTAATGAAGAAGCAATTGCAAAATCAGTAATCGGTATTGCACACAAAATGAACCTTATGGTAGTAGCTGAGGGAGTGGAGACAAATGATCAATTGGAATTTTTGAAGGTTCATATGTGTGATAAGGTTCAGGGCTATCTATTAAGCAAACCTTTACCGTCCGATCAAATTGTAGAAATATTGAAAAAAGATTAATATAGTATTATGAATTTCGTGGTTAGGACCAAAAGCCACGAAATTTTTATTAGGCTTTCTTCTAAAGTGACTTTGTAATTATAGTTAAAACAGGTGGAGAAAAATAATATTGCTAATATTATATAGGACGAGTATAATTACAACTGTGATAAATTTTTGTCAAAGGGGGGAGTCGTTCATGAGAGCGATCGTTACTGTTATTGGGAAAGATAAAGTTGGAATTATTGCTTCCTTAAGTAACATACTTGCTAACTGCAATGTAAATATATTGGATATATCTCAAACTACTATGCAAGATGTGTTTACAATGATCATGTTGGTTGAAATATCAAGTCTTAATATTCCGTTTTCGGAATTATCCGAGCAATTGGAGAAAAAAGGTGTTGAAATAGGTTTATCTGTTAAAATTCAACACGAAGATATTTTTAACTCCATGCACCAGATATAAGGAGGTGATTTTGTGATAAGTCCTTTTGAAATAATTGAAACAATAAAGATGATTCAGGAAGAAAATCTCGATATTAGAACCATTACTATGGGCATTTCATTAATGGACTGTATTAGTGATAATGGAGATGTTGCGAGAAGGAAAATATATGATAAAATAACACGTCTTGCAGCTAACCTTGTAAAGGTTGGAGAGGATATAGAGAAGGAGTACGGAATTCCTATTATAAATAAAAGGATTTCAGTTACTCCCATTTCGTTGATTGCTGAAAGTTCTTGTGAGGATGATTATGTGAGATTTGCCCAGATTATGGACAAAGCTGCCGATGAAGTAGGAGTGAATTTTATCGGAGGATTTTCGGCTTTGGTCCACAAGGGATACACTAATGGGGACGCAAAGCTGATACAATCCATACCGGAAGCGTTGAGCATAACAAAAAAGGTATGTTCTTCAGTAAATCTTGCAACAACAAAGTCAGGAATAAACATGGACGCTGTAAAGGAAATGGGGAAGATAATCAAAAAGTCTGCGGAGCTTACGGCTGATAGCGGTGGATTGGGCTGTGCAAAACTGGTTGTCTTTGCAAATGCGCCAGAGGATAATCCCTTTATGGCAGGTGCATTTCATGGAATAGGTGAACCGGAATGTGTTATAAGTGTAGGTGTAAGCGGGCCGGGAACTGTAAAATGTGCCCTTGCAAAAGTTAAGGGTGCGGATTTTGAAACGGTTTCCGAAACAATCAAAAAAACAGCTTTTAAAATTACTAGAATAGGGCAGTTGGTGGCAAGGGAAGCGTCAAAACGTTTAGGAGTATCCTTTGGAATTGTCGATTTATCACTGGCACCAACTCCGGCGGTAGGAGATAGTGTGGCCTATATACTAGAAGAGATGGGACTTGAAAAATGCGGAACCCATGGAACCACTGCTGCATTGGCTTTATTGAATGATGCTGTTAAAAAGGGTGGTGTTATGGCATCGTCTTTTGTAGGGGGCTTAAGCGGAGCGTTTATTCCTGTCAGTGAAGATGCAGGTATGATTAGTGCTGTTGTTGATGGCGCTCTTTCTATCGAAAAACTCGAAGCAATGACTTGTGTATGTTCCGTAGGACTTGATATGGTTGTAGTTCCTGGAGATACCAGCGCAGAAACTATTTCAGCAATTATTGCCGATGAAGCTGCAATTGGAGTTGTAAACAATAAGACAACGGCTGTTAGGATCATTCCAGCTCCAGGCAAAAAAGTAGGTGATATGGTTGAATTTGGAGGACTTTTAGGCTCCGGACCCGTTATGAAAATAAATCAATTCAGCAGCAAAGAGTTTGTTAATAGAGGCGGACGTATTCCAGCACCTCTACACAGTCTTAGAAATTAGAACAAAAGATTCTTAGTAAATAGATGAAGAAATAATAGGATGAAATTTTTAAAATATCACATGGGGCATTTTTTGCCCCCCTATTATTATAAGACTTAATGTCTTATAAAGGAATTAACTTTAGGAAGTATCTAGTTCAAAGGGCAAAGGAAGTCTACTTTTGCACTATGAAAGTATTGAAATTAGTAATGTAAAAAGCAATTCTGTTAAATATTTCAACAAAAAAGCAACTACTCTTTCAAAGATTTTTATTAATCAATTTAAATAGGTATAATCTTTTAGATTTATTTTACCGAATATTTATTATGAGGTGATTTAAAAAAACTTTATATTTGCCATATCTTAGAATTTGATGGCATTGTATTTTCTGTATGAAAAGGATAAGTTGAATTTGCCTTAATATCTTTATAGAAGTATTCTTTCAAAAATTTTTACATTGTATGAAAAGTGAATAACAATGAGATAAGGAGAAACAAAAGTATAAAAATGGGAGAAGGTGCATAAATGACACACGAAACAAAAAAAACTAAGATAAAGACTGAAAATCGTAGCAGAACTATAATTATCACTTTGGCGGTTTCTTTAATAGTTATTCTGTTAATTCTACTGACATCGGAATTTTGGATAACTAATACTGAAACATACAGAAAAGTCCAAAGTATTTTATGTATATTGGCTTTAACAAGAAGCTGCTGAAAAATCAAGCAAATTTCGTGTGAAAAGTTTTGGTTTAGCT
>CAYXPB010000264.1:0-7278 GCA_964466645.1 uncultured Acetivibrio sp.
GATTGAATGAGTTTTATTCGGCCGTATCAAATGCAGGATATAAACCTGTAAAATTTATTGGATATATAGCTTCGCTATACATGTTTTTGATTTGTTCGAGGGATACCTTGAGCAGTTTTGGAATTGAGGTCGGATTTTTATTTTCTTATTGGTCGGGATTTCTTGCAGTTTTTTCGGTAATGCTGGTCTTGTTTTGTTACATAATATTTTTTAATAATAAATACAATATATTCGATATATCCATCACTATTTTCGGTATTTTTTATATTGTTTTTTTATTTTCATTCGTAATATTGATCAGAAATATGAGTAACGGTTTTTACTATGTTTGGCTTATTTTTATAGGGGCATTTGCAACCGATACTTTTGCCTATTTCACGGGATATTTACTGGGAAGACACAAGCTTTTGCCTGAAATAAGTCCTAAAAAGACAGTAGAGGGTTCTGTTGGTGGGATAATAGGATGTGCTTTTACTATGGCATGTTATGCATTATATTTGGGATATATTAATCTTGACAGTCTAATATCAATGCAACACTTTGTTTTTTTGGGTTTGATGTGTGGTATAATATCTCAGATTGGAGATTGGGCTGCTTCGGCAATTAAGAGATATGTAAAGATCAAAGATTATGGCAATATTATGCCTGGGCATGGAGGAGTTTTAGACAGGTTTGACAGTATATTGTTTACAGCACCGGTAGTTTATTTTTATTTATCGGGTCTGTTATTTTAGGTTGTTTTTAATGTTTTAAGGAGAGAATTAAATGACAAAATCAATTTCAATATTAGGTTCAACAGGGTCAATAGGTGTTCAAACACTTGATGTTGCAAGAAATCTCGGTATTAGGGTTGCAGGACTTGCTGCCAATACAAGTATAGATAAATTGGAAAATCAGGCAAGAGAGTTTTTGCCGGATATTGTTGCAGTTGGAGATGAAAGATTGGCAAAGGTTTTAGCTCAAAGGTTGGAAGGTCTTGATGTTGAAGTTATTGCCGGAATAGAAGGATTTAAAAGTGTAGCGTCTATTGATTCAATTGATACGGTGGTAACCTCTATTGTGGGGATTGCCGGATTGATACCTACTATGGAGGCTATTAAGAACAAAAAGAATATTGCACTTGCGAATAAGGAGACTCTTGTAACGGCTGGTGAAATTGTAATGAGAGAAGCTCAAAAGGCAGGAGTAAGTGTTCTTCCTGTAGACAGCGAACATTCTGCTATATTTCAAAGTTTAATGGGTAATAATATAGAAGATATATCAAAAATCATATTGACCGCATCAGGAGGACCGTTCAGGGGGAAAAAACGTGAGGAGCTAGAAAAGGTTACTTTAGCACAGGCGTTAAAGCATCCAAATTGGAGTATGGGAAGCAAGATAACTATAGATTCGGCGACTCTTATGAATAAAGGGTTAGAGGTGATCGAAGCTAAATGGCTTTTTGGTATAGATACCGAAATGATAAAAGTCATTGTACATCCTCAAAGCATAATACATTCCATGGTTGAATATGTTGATGGTTCTGTTATAGCTCAGCTTGGTTCACCCGATATGAGACTTCCGATACAATTTGCCCTCACATACCCAGATAGAAAGTTCAACGACTTTTCAAAACTGGATCTTTTAAAGTGTGGCAATCTGAACTTTGAAGAGCCAGACATGAATAACTTTCCATGTTTAAAATTAGCTTTTGAAGCATTGAAAATAGGAGCAACAATGCCAGCAGTCATGAATGCAGCTAATGAAGAGGCAGTTGCTTTGTTCTTAGAAGAAAAGATAAAGTTTCTTGATATACCTAGTGTAGTTGAAAGCGTTATGGCAAGGCATACGATAGTCAAAAACCCAAATATCCAAGATATATTGGATGTGGATTTATGGGCAAGAAAATTAATTTGTAATATGTATATTTAGAAATTTGTAGTATAATTTTTATAGTTACAATAGTAAAATTTAAGTAAGGCGATAAGACCCTTTCAATAAATTATTTGATTTATGAAACAAAACTTGATAAACCCTATTGTTAGATACGGTTAAACCTTAGTTTTTTAAATTACTATTGTGATTAAAACAAATTGTACATAGAGTAGAGCAAATTAGGAGGTTTGTGATGAACATATTAATGATAATTCCAGCGTTTAACTTTATTCTTATTATTCATGAATTAGGACACTTTGCTGTTGCAAAGCTTTCGAAGATAAAGGTAGACGAGTTTTCGCTCTTTATTGGACCTAAACTGTTTAGTTTTACAAAAGGTGATACAACTTATTCTTTAAGGCTTTTTCCGATACTTGCATATGTAAAAATGGAAGGTGAGGACGAAGAATCGGATAGTGAGAACGCCTTTAGCAAGAAACCTGTATGGGTTAGGGCAGCAGTGATTGCAGCAGGACCTCTTGCAAATATAATTTCGGCAATAATTATAATCACTATCTTTTTTTCCATTAATGGTTACAAGACACTAAACATAAATAAGATAGCAGAAGATTCACCAGCTTTTGAAGCTGGCTTGCAAGTAGGTGATAAAATAGTTGAATATGACAATAAAAGACTATATCAACCTATGGATTTAGATCAATTTCTATATATTTCTAAAGGAGAGCCCACAAATATCAAAGTTAAAAGAGAAAACAAAATTCTTGAAATGGACTTTGAACCTCATAAAATTCCTGCTAATAAAAGATTTGTGCTTGAATTTATCTTAAGCACTGAAAATGTGAACTTAGTGGAAGCTGTTACAAAAGGAGGGGCTGCTGACGATGCGGGCATAAAAAAAGGTGATAGAGTAGTAGCACTAAATAATACAATCGTTAGCGATATTGAAGGCATAAGGAATATTCTGCAGGCAAATGGGGAAAGTTCCGTTGAAGTTACTGTTGAAAGAGATGGAAAAACAGTTGATTTAAAAGCAACTCCTGTAGAAAAGGCAGATATGGAACAATATGATGTAGGATTTGCTCTTGCTTATTCAAAAGGAGATGTCTTTACGTCACTAAAGCAAGGTGTAGTGTTTGCTTATAGCAATGTTAGAATTGTTGGATATACACTGACATGGCTTATTACCGGAAAAGCTTCCATTGCAGAAATGGTTGGCCCTGTGGGAATAGTGAACACTATGAATGATGCAGTTAAGACCACCGCAAGCACAATGGATGCCATATTGACAATACTTTATTTAACCGCTTATATAAGTGTTGCTGTTGGCGCTACAAATTTAATACCTTTTCCCGCTCTTGATGGAAGCAAGCTCGTTCTACTTGCTGTAGAGGCTGTTAGAAGGAAGCCCATACCAATTGAAAAAGAAGCAATTATTACCACTATAGGATTCTTTATATTAATTGGATTATCAATAGTAATAACATTTAAAGATGTTGCCAGTCTTTTTGGGTTTCAGTTTTAAATAAATTTTTGAATAACCTAAAAGCTCGAAAGGAATCAAATATGAACAAGAATTACATTGAAAGAAAAAAGACAAAAAAAATATATATTGGAGATACCTTTATCGGAGGTGATTCTCCAATTTCTGTCCAATCAATGACAAATACCGACACAAGAGATGCTGTAGCAACTGTTGCTCAGATAAAGAGACTACAAGAGGCTGGCTGTAGCATAGTAAGAGTCGCTGTGCCAGATAATCAGGCTGCAGAGGCAATTAAGCACATAAAGAAAGCTATAAGCATTCCCTTAGTAGCAGATATTCACTTTGATTACCGTCTTGCCATAGAAAGCATGAAAAACGGAGCGGATAAAATAAGGCTCAATCCTGGAAATATTGGAGATCGGGATAGAGTTAGAGCAGTGGTTGAGGTGGCTAAGGAGAGGAAAATCCCTATAAGGATTGGTGTGAATTCCGGTTCTCTTGAGAAGGAAGTAATGGCTAAATTTGGCGGAGTAACGCCGGAAGCTATGGTAGAAAGTGCATTAGGCCATTCACGCATTCTCGAAGAGTTGGATTTTTATGATATTGTGTTTTCATTGAAGGCCTCAAATGTATCTATGACAATTGCGGCTTATCGCAAAATGGCAGAAAAAAGCGTATATCCTCTTCACATTGGAGTAACTGAGGCGGGAACTGTTTATAGGGGAACCATTAAATCTGCTGTGGGCTTAGGAAGCCTTTTGGCTGAAGGTATTGGAGATACTATACGGGTATCATTGACAGGAGATCCTGTTGAAGAGATAAGAGCAGGAAATGAAATTTTAAAGGCATTAGATATTAAAAAGGGCGGTATTGAGTTTGTATCATGTCCGACCTGTGGCAGGTGTCAGATAGACTTAATTGGTATTGCGGAAAAAATAGAAGAGAAACTTTCAAAGATCGATAAGGACATCAAGGTTGCAGTCATGGGCTGTGCCGTAAACGGGCCGGGTGAGGCAAGAGAAGCCGATATTGGAATTGCAGGCGGTAAGGGCGAAGTGCTGCTCTTTAAAAAGGGTGAAATTATAAGGAAAATCCCTCAAGAGAAAGCTGTAGAAGAGTTTTTGGAAGAGATACATAGATTATAATAAATACCGCACAGTAAGTTACAACTAAAGTAGTAAATATAAAATTTTAGAGATCAATTTGTGAAGCAAGAATGTGCAATTTCATTCATCTTTACAGTTAGATCTCTTTTTATTTATGGGATTTCTAATAAATACCTATACATAGTTAATCGCAATTTTAAATTTAAATCTAATTATTACATTTTTGTAAACTTTGTCCGAAATATGTTGATAAAATATTTCCAATGATTTATTATAATATAATACAACTGGTAAATTGTGTAAAAACAGAACTAAATATACATTTGGAGGTGGTTTGCTGAAATTATAAATGCAAAAAGGCACTTAAGAATTTATAAATCTTGTTCTATGTCGTATCAAAAAATAAACGATAAAATATTTTAGGAGGTCATACTATGTTAAAAAAAGCGATTTCAGTATTTGCTATAGCCTGCATGTTGGCATCAACGCTAACATTCAATGTATTTGCACAAAATAGAACTCCAAATGGGAGCGATAACAGATTTGATACCAGTTTGAGTGTTAATTCAAAGGACCAAAGAAAACCTGGTCAACTAATTATTAAGTACAAGGATAATAAATCCTTAAAAGCAAATAAGAACTTCATAATAAAAAACCAGGGCAAAATTTTAAAATCACAAGATAATGGTTTGGCACTTGTAGAGGTTAATGATGACAAACTTTCGGAGAAAATTAGAATATTCAGACAGAATAGAGACGTTGAATATGTAATTCCAAACTACATCAGAAAAGTTGTAGAATTTCCAGAGGATGTTCCAAACGATCCTGAATTTAAAAATCAATGGGCGCTAAAAAATATCCATGCACAAGAAGCTTGGATTAACCTTAAAGATACTTCTTCTTTAAATGAAGTAAAAGTGGCGGTTATAGATACAGGACTCGATATGAATCACGAGGACTTAAAAGATAGAATAACTGCAGGTTTTGACTTTGTTGATATGGATGAAGATCCGTCACCGGGACCTGTTAACGAAGAGCATGCATCCCACGTAGCGGGAATAATTGCTGCTTCGGCAGATAATGAAGTTGGAGTTGCAGGGACCGCTGGAAAAGCGCCGATAAAGATCATGCCGTTGAGAGTTTTAGAAGCCGGATCCGGTGATGATTATACTATAGCGCAAGCTATATATTACGCAGCAGACAACGGCGCAAAAGTAATAAATATGAGCCTTGGAGGTTATGGTGAAAGTCCACTTCTTACAACTGCTTGTAATTATGCATTTAATAAGGGTGTTGTAGTTGTAACTTCGTCAGGAAATGAAGCTTCAGATACAGAAAACTACTCTCCAGCAGCTATTCCGGGAGTTATTACTGTAGCTGCAACGGATGTTAATAATGAAACTGCGTACTTCTCAAATTTTGGAGATCAAGTTGAATTAGCTGCACCAGGTGTTGATATTTTAAGTACATTACCTGGAGATAAATATGAATCCTATAGTGGTACATCTATGGCAGCTCCGTTTGTAAGTGCTGCAGCAGCTTTATTAATTTCTAAAAATCCTTCGTTATCTATTATAGAAGTAGAGCAATATCTTACTGATTCTTCAAAAGATTTAGGAGATGCAGGCAAAGATATAAAATTTGGATATGGTATGCTTGACTTAAATGAAGCACTTAGCATGAAGGAAATTAAGCCCAGATTGGAAATAACTAATCTAAGAGATAAAAGCACTGTATACGATATTGTTAGTATACAGACTAGATTTACCTATCCGGAAAAGATTTTAAATACTACTCTATACATTGATGATATTCTTATAGAACCGGCTGAAGATGAAACTATTAGCGAAGCTAATGAAGAGTCGGTTGCTCTGTCTGTATATGAAAACAAAATGTATAATAATTTTGAATTTGACACGAATAAATTTAAAGATGGAATACATACACTTAAGGTGGTTGCAGAAGATAAAGATGAGCAGACATATACTAAAGAGATAAATATTAATATAAGAAATAAAGTTTATACAGGACTTAAAGTGAAAGTGACAAATGAAGGAGAACCGGTTAAGTCTGGTTATGTTGAAGTTTATAATAAGTATAGCTTAAATGGCGAAACATACTATAGATACATCTATTCAGCAAATACTTCTTCAAATGGGGTTGCAATAATTCCAGGAACTGTAGCACCAAACGGAAATGATTATGTTGTTGTTGCAAGTTATGAAATTCTTGATGGTGATAGCTATTCTTACGCTTCAGAAGTATTAGAAACAACTGCACCAGGCATTATTGAAATGGATGGTACAGGTCTTGTACCTGTTACTATTGATGTAGATGTCGACGATCCATTTCCACTTTTGTTTACATCTTATAAATTCCCTGGATCTGAAAATAGCTTTGAATTCTTTGTGTTTGCGACTGCAGAAGAGGGTCAGGCTGATATTTATCTGAATCCAGGAACATATTCTTTTCAGGCAATATGTTATTCAAGCGGAGCAACGGAGGAATTTGTTGAAGAGGAAGACTATGAACTAAAAAAATTAGATATATATCTTCTTCACACTGAGGACATTGAGGTGGATTCGGACAATTCTTATATAGTAATTGATTCTGATATCTCAAATTTGGCAAAGGTGGATGCTACATATAAGAATATTCATGGATTTACACCTCAAAGTGGTAGTGTTGGATTTAGTCTAGAAGATTCAAACCTTGCTTGTGGATTTGGATTTGACGAAACTTCAAATTTACCTGATATATAGTTTGTGTCAAGTGTAAGTTGGCAACTTCTTCTTCATCCTATCATTGGGTCGT
>CAYXPB010000265.1:0-7246 GCA_964466645.1 uncultured Acetivibrio sp.
CGGCTAACGCATGTGTGGAAAAGTATGGAACAAACAAAATAAAACAGTTAAAAAGCTTGAAGCAAAAGCGATTTAGCTGTTTTTTTATTTCGAATAATATGTTATAATTTATATAAATAATATAATAAATAACATAAAAGGAAAAATTAAAACATGAACTTTATTGAGTTTTTTGAAAAAATACCTGATGTTCGTCAGATGTCTAAAGTACATCATCCACTACTCGAAATTATTTTTATCGCTATTGTCTCTACGGTAGCAGGAGCAGACGATTGGGTAGAGATAGAAGAGTTTGCTAATGAAAAGAAAGAATGGTTTAAAAAGCGGTTGTCACTTCCTCATGGAATACCTTCTCACGATACTTTTGAAAGAGCTTTTAGAGCCATTGATCCAAAAATATTTTTACAATGCTTTATGGAATGGACAAGTATGGTGTCAATGGTTACAGAAGGCGGTATCGTTGCTCTTGACGGAAAAACAATGAGACGCACATTTGATACAAATAAAAAGGCTCTTCATATTGTAAGTGCTTGGTTTAGCGAAACAGGCATGGTTCTAGGGCAAGTAAAAACAAGGGAAAAAAGTAATGAAATAAAAGCAATTCCTGAATTGCTAGATATATTAAGTATTAAAGGATGTATTGTTACAATTGATGCAATGGGTACGCAAAAAGATATTGCAGCAAAGATCAAAGAGAAAAAAGCGGATTATGTGTTATCTCTGAAAGGGAATCACCCGTTACTTAATGAAGAGGTTTCCAGTTATTTCGATACAACTCTTAATGACAAAATTGAAAATTCTAAGGTAAAGCACTGTAGAACCACTAACAAAGGTCATGGAAGGATTGAAATTCGAGATTATTACATAACAAAGGATATTAGGTGGCTTGAAAGCAAAGATGATTGGGAGGGCTTGAAAACTATTGGTATGGTGGTTTATTCCAAAATAGAAGATGATGTAAAAGTAACAGACACAAGATATTTTATATGTAGTATAGAAGATTATAGTGGCAGGAGATGCTTGCTAAAAGAATAATCGAACTTATAATTTTGTATTTTAATATTGTGGACTCTTTAGTTGCAATGCAGAAAATTGGTAGTACCGATAAAATGGCTGTTGATTACATTAACATTACAAAAGATAAAATGGTAAAAATACAAGAACTTATCAAAACTCTTAATAATCAGTTTTACATGAAATCCAAAGATTCAGCTTCACAAGAGCGATGCGATGACTTGATAAACGAGGCCGAAGCACTTAAAAATGTAATTAAGCAATCCATAATAAAAGATTATAGAGATAAAGATTATGAATAATATAAACGAAAACCCTATAAAAAGCTTTAAATTTCAATTGGAATATCGAAAACATCAGAAAATAGTTTTCGATAAGTTTGATAATGTGTTAAAAAAACACCAAAACAAGTCCTTTAAATTTCACGTTGTGTCTCCTCCCGGTTCAGGTAAAACCATAATGGGAATTGAGATGGGGATAAGGTTAGGAAAGCCTATGCTAATAGTATGCCCTAATACAGCAATTCAGGGACAGTGGATGGATAAATTCAATCTTTTTATTGCCAATGGGGACACTAGTTTAAAAAGCATTATTAATACTGATCCTAATAGTATTGGACTTATAAATATATTTACATATCAAGTGTTGAGTATTCCCGACAGTGATGACGATTCCTTTGAGAGAATATCGGAAAGCATCTGGGCAGATTCAATAAGCAGTGCACAGGGAATTGCCCATGAGGAAGCACTTTTTCGAATTAATTCAATGAAAAAGACTAATCTAAGCGCGTATAAAACAGAAATATCCAAATACAACAGAAAACTTAGGAAAAGCATGCTCAATGATCCTAAATTTAGCATTGATAAAATTCTGCATCCTAATACTTTAAAAATTATAGAACGGTTAAAGGAAAAAGGCATAAGTACAGTTGTTTTTGATGAATGCCACCATCTTCAAAACTATTGGGCCCTAGTAATGAGAGAAATTAGTCATATACTGAAAGCTTCTTGTGTTATAGGGCTGACAGCAACCCCACCTATTGATGAGGATAAGGAAAAACTAGAATGCTATACAGCTCTGCTAGGTGAAATAGATTATTATATACCCCTTCCTGCAGTTGTAAAAGAAGGATTGCTATCACCTTATCAGGATCTGGTGTACTTTTGTATGCCTGAAAAGGCTGAGTTGGAATATATAGAAAACTGTCATATGAAATTCAAAAAGTTAACTGAAATATTTAACACAAGCAATAACGATTTTTACTATTGGATTTATGATAGAATTATAAAAAGAAAACTGATTTCAGGAGAAACACATGACTGGACAAAGTTTATCAACTCAAGACCGGGATTTGCCGTTGCCGGCGTAAAATTTCTTTTGAAAAACAATTGTAAAATACCATGGGACATAACAATAACTGAAGATATGTACGAACAATTGGACTTTAATGACTGGATTATACTTTTTGAAGATTATTCCTTGAATTTACTTAAACTCAGTAATAAGCAAGAAGACAAAGCACTGTATGATAGCATACGTGAGGCACTAAAGAGCCTTGGATATATACTTACAGAAAGAGGAATAAGGAACGATAGCTCTCCGCTAGACAGAATTGTTGCATATAGCAGAAGCAAAATAGAGGCTGTTAAGGAAATACTTAAATCAGAACATAAATGTATGGGGGACAAAATCAGAACAGCTATTATAACTGACTTCGAAATTTCCAATGCACTTTCAATTAAAAAGACATCCTTAATGGATGAGGAATGTGGAGGTGCAGTTGCGGTAATGAAGGCTCTAGTATCAGACAGAGATACCGATATTCTTGATCCCGTTATGATAACTGCAAAAAGGCTTGTTTTAGATGACGATCTGGCCGAAAAATTTGTTACAGAAGGTCTAAAATGGGCTAGGGAAAATAACCTCAAAATTAATCTTGAATTGTCACAAGATGAGTTTGACGGATTTGTTTCTGTTATAGGCTCAGGATCCGATTGGGGATCTAGAACTTCAGTCATGATGACTACATTTCTCTTTGAACAAGGTATCACAAAGTGCATTATCGGTACTAGAGGACTCTTAAGTGAGGGGTGGGACAGTCTCAACCTAAACACTCTTGTGGATTTAACTGTAGTAACCACTTATGCATCTGTAAACCAGCTAAAAGGGAGAAGTCTTAGAAAAAGCCTCAAGGATCCGTATAAGGTCGCAAATAACTGGGATGTAATATGTGTAGCTCCTGGACTTGAGAAAGGATATAATGACCTTGAAAGGCTTTTCAGAAAGCATGAGCAATACTATGGAATATGCGATGACGGTCAAATACAAAAGGGCATAGACCACCTTGAGCCATCTCTTGAAAGACAAAATAAAGCACTTACTCTAGAAGATATGAAGGTAATAAACCAAAAGATGTTGGAGATGCCTTGTAAAAGGGACTACATATATAATATGTGGAGAGTAGGGGAGACTTTTGAAAATATTGAGCTTGCATGTTGCGAAATTAATTTGACAAAACCTTTCAAAATGAAGGCTGGCAGTGTTCTTGGCAATGAGACAAGGATTGTGGCAAATAAGCTGAAAAAATGTGCAGGCAACGCAGCAGTATCAGTACTTTCAGTAGCTACGGCATCGGTTGTTACAGCCTTTTCAGTACCTGCCGCATTAGCTATTTTTGGCGCCGCAGGTTTTATGTCCTTTAAGTCATATAAAAGTATAAAGCAATTGTGGAAATACGGAAATGACAATCTGACAAAGCTTGCAGCAGAAACAGGTGTTTTAGATATGGCAAAATGCCTTTTGAATGCTATGATTGAATGTGAGATAATAAATAAGGAAGTAAAAGAGCAAAACATTATAATCACAAACCGCTCGGATGGAACGTTAAGAGTATATTTAGATGGATATGAAGAAGCTTCACAAATATTTTCAAGTTCCTTGAGCCAAATGTTTGCACCCATTGAAAATCAACGGTATGCGATTCAAAGATATGAAGTAAATGTCCCAGAAAAGTTGATCGGAAAGTTCACTCACATAATAAAGTACGGCTTAAATAAAAGCGACCCAATACTCTCTTTCTATCAACCATTACCCGAAGCCTTTAACATTAAGGAAAAAGCCCTAATATTCAAAAAACACTGGAACAAACACGTCAGCCCCGGAGACATAATATTCTTAAAAGGTGAAAGTGGCAAAGAAGTCATTGAAACATACGGCCGTTTCAACTTCTATGGCTCAAAACGAAAACACTTAAAAATCTGGAAATAAACCCAAAATAAACACATAAGGACATTGAACAAACAAATGTATTGACTATCTTCTACATTTGTAGCAGCATATTAATATAGAATACTACAAATGTAGAAGTGGTGATGAAATGGAAAAAATGAAACGATTGCCGGATTCAGAATTAGATATTATGCTTGTATTGTGGGAAGTTACGGAACCCGTATCGAGAGCTTACATAGAACAGCAGATACAAAAGAAAAAAGAAATTGCAACGACTACAGTTTTGACCTTACTATCTCGTTTGTGTGATAAAGGTTTTGTATCTAGCAAAAAGCAAGGAAATATGAATTTATACACACCTATAATAAAAGAACAGGACTATAAAAATAGTGAAAGCCGAGCTATAGTTAAAAAACTTTATGGTAATTCACTTAAAACATTTGTTACATCTTTTTGCAGGAATGATAAAATAAGTGAAGAACAACTTAATGAATTGCAGGCATTTTTGAATGAACAGAAGGAGGAGCGGAAATGATGGAATTATTTCAGAGCATACTTCAAGTATCTGTCACAACATCTATTATGATACTGCTATTATCAATTACGCACTCTATGCTGTTTAAGAGATATTCTGCAAAATGGTGCTATATTATTTGGTTTGTTGTAGCTATTAGACTTCTTGTTCCGTTTACTTTGTCAATACCTCAAGCAATTTTTTATGTACCTTTATCTACGACCGTTTCACAACCAATAAGAACAGTGGTAGAGAATAGATCCGGAACAAATAAAACTGATGTAATTACACAGCAGAATATTACAAATACAAACCATTCAAACAACGAGTCAACTGTGCTATCTAAAAATTCTCTTTCAAATAAGACTGCAAAAAAGCATTTCGAAATTAAGGATGTTTCTCCAATACAAATTGTTCTTATACTATGGCTCGGTGGTTGTATTACCTTTATCATTTATAATCTAATCGGTTACTTTCTCCAAAAAAAATCTATTTTTCGTTGGGGTACTCCAGTAAAAAGCATATATGTTTTAGATATGATAGAGCTTCTTAAAAGAGAGTTACACATTAAAAAATCTATTCGTGTCATGGTAAGCAAACAGATAAATGTACCTATGATAATCGGTTTTACAAAGCCTATAATTTGGCTTCCCCATGAAGAATATAGTCAAAGGGATATTGAGTTTATTTTAAAGCACGAGCTTATTCACCATAAGCATCATGACACATTGTATAAAGCTGTTTTATTTCTTGTACAGGCCATTCACTGGTTTAATCCTATTGTTCTACTTATGAAATATTATGCTAATGTAGCGATAGAAATTTATTGCGATGAAACTTTGATTGAAAATAAAGACCCCTCATTTAGACAAACCTATAGTGAAATAATACTTTCTTCAATAAAAGCTCGTAATGGTCAAAAAATAATTTTTTCAACTTACTTTAGTGGTGAGTATAAGACAATAAAAATGCGCTTATCAAATATATTGAGTAGGAAAAAGGGTAAAAAGGGAATTATTGCTGCTGCTATTGCTATATTACTAATAATAACAGCAAGTGCTTTAATAGCAAGTAATTCTGAAAGTATTGGAAAAACATCGAAAGACAATATGAACCTAACTAATCACCTAGTAACTTTTAAAGATATAAATACAAATATGGAAAATAGCACGAATATTATTGGAGCTCTAGAGGGTCAAAAGCTTAAATTGAAATATATTAAGGTGGATGATAGTTTTGTATCTTTTAATCCAGAGGCTAGATTTGCATCAACTAAAAAAGAAGTATCAATGATAAAAGAAGTTATAAAAGAAAAAACAATTGATGATTACAAGGTTCTAGCTTATAAATATAGTGATGACAATTTTTATTTGGGATACATAAAAAATAATATACTATACTGCCTGGATTCTTTCAAAAGTGAAAGAAAACACTATATTGATTCAATAGCATTTTTGCAATTTGAAAATGTACTAGGTTCAGAAAAGGGTTTTACAGTTAGTTGTATTATGGAAAAAATTAATGACCAAAAATTAATGCAAATTAGTTACTATAAAATAAATGGCAATGGTATGCCGGAAGCATTGACTTCTTGCTATAATGAAGTAAAAGAAGTTGACCTAAATGATGATGGTATGAAAGAGATTATTTTTAGTGCTGGTGAAGCTTTTTGGATAGGTATACAGGTTAACAGAAAAAATGATGTTTATATGAGTAGTTTAGGAGCAGATATCAATGAAAAGATCGAGACTCTTTTAGGGAGACATCTAGGCAATACTGAAGTTAGATATGATGAAAGCAAAAATGCCTTTTATTTTTGTAATGGAGCAAAAGCTCAAGGCGATTATATCGAAGGCTACTTATATTGGTAGCACACAAAAATCTGCATAACCATATTCTAACCTGATTAAGCCACTTACTTGTTTTAGTGTCAAATGACGCAATTACTTGACCTGAGCATTAGAAGAAAAGCTACGGGACATCGAGTCCCTTCGCTTTTACCTCTTTCACTTCGTTCGAAAGAGGTAAGCTGTTGCCGAAGGCTTGATAATTTGAAGCAAAAATGCCACGGATGGCATTTTTAGCGTCTCGCGACAGTATGTCGCATAGACGCGTGCGATAATTATCAAGCCGAGGTACGATTTTTGCGTAGCAAAATATCGTTCATCTGTCTGCCGAATGGCATCCTACAGATTCTATGCGAAGGTCACGTAATGGAGTCGTTTCACAGTAAAACAACAGGCACTATCCTCAATTCAGCTCCCCTAAAAATCTAAACTCACTAAATTAAAAAGTAACTCAGTAAGATTATAGAAATCATTCAATAATCCCCCAATCGTTCCCGTTAACTACGCAAATTCCTTAACAAAAAACGAAATTTAAAGCAATTTGATGAATTATCAACGAATAAGGATATAATCTGTACCTATACCCTTAAAATAATAAAATATAGAATAAATGAATGTTTGATATCAAATCGGGTAATATAAT
>CAYXPB010000266.1:0-7215 GCA_964466645.1 uncultured Acetivibrio sp.
TCTAAGAGGAACGTAACAACCCACATACTATCTATGTTTGGAGAAGTTTTAGTAATACGACTTCAATTCTAGCGGTTGTAGTTGTACTAGCTGTAAGGGGGTGGATTTGATGGATGAGATAAAGGAGCATGGAGGAGACATATATTCTTATATGGAGCAAAAAGGGATTAAACCCCTCGATTATTCGGCAAACGTAAATCCTTTAGGTTTACCAGAGAGTGTAAAAAAAGCATTGTCATACAACATAGAAAGTTTTAGCACCTATCCTGATATTCATTGCCGCAAGCTCAAAAAAGCGGTAAGTACATACGAGAATATTAATTCCGAGGATATTCTATTCGGAAACGGTGCTGCAGATATCATTTTCAGACTTTGTTATGCGTTAAAGCCAAAAGACGCATTGCTTTTAGCACCTACCTTTTCAGAATATGAACAGGCACTTGAAAATGTAGATTGCAAAATAAGTTATTACAGCTTAAGGCCGGAAAACGATTTTGTTGTAGGTATGGAAATATTGGAGTACATAAAAGGCAAGGATATTGTTTTTATATGTAATCCCAATAATCCTACGGGAATGGTGACTGATAAGGAATTAATCCATAAAATCTGTGAAAGATGCCAGCTTGAAAACTGTTATTTAGTGATTGACGAATGTTTTATGGATTTTGTAAGTTTAGCCCAAGAAAGCAGCTTCAAAGAGTATTTGAAGGATTTTGATAATGTGATAATCCTTAAAGCCTTTACAAAAATATTTGCAATGGCAGGTCTCAGGCTTGGATACTGCTTGTGCCACAATAAAGAAATAATCTCCAAAATAGAAAAGGCAGGGCAGCCATGGAGCGTATCAGTTCCAGCACAAATAGCAGGAGTTGCAGCACTTGATGACAAGGATTACTTAACTGAAACGGTCGCCATTATTGAAAAGGAAAGAGTGTTTTTGACAGAAAGCCTAAGGAAGCTTGGATTTACAGTCTTTCAAAGTAAAGCAAACTTCTTTTTATTTAAGACAACGCAAAAAGATTTATATGAAAAGCTATTTGAAAAGGGAATTCTAATAAGGAAATGCAGCAATTTCATGGGACTTGACGATACATATTACAGAATAGCGGTCAAGTGCAGGGAAGATAATGAAAAACTACTTGAAGCAATTCGTGGGGTGATATAAATGGCTAAAGCACTAATGATACAGGGAACAACTTCAAATGCAGGCAAAAGTCTGGTGACTGCAGGGTTATGCCGCATTTTTGCACAGGATGGATATAAAGTGGCACCCTTTAAATCACAGAATATGGCACTCAATTCATATATAACTGAGGATGGGCTGGAAATGGGCAGGGCTCAGGTTGTACAGGCAGAAGCAGCATATAAGAAGCCTGATATCAGGATGAATCCTATATTATTGAAGCCCACAAGTGACAAAGGCTCCCAGGTTATTGTAAATGGTGAGGTCTATGGCAATATGAATGCCATGGATTATTATGAAAATAAGACAAGATTTATCCCGCAAATAATGGAAAGCTATAATTCACTGGCAGCCGAGAATGACATTATAATTATTGAGGGGGCTGGAAGTCCTGCGGAGATTAATTTAAAGGAAAATGATATTGTAAATATGGGAATGGCAAAAATGGTAAATGCCCCAGTTCTGATTGTGGGCGACATTGACAGGGGTGGGGTTTTTGCTTCACTCTACGGAACCTACATGCTGCAGGATGAAAGTGAAAAGAGGTATATTAAAGGGAATATAATCAATAAATTCAGAGGCGATGTAAAGATTTTAGAGCCAGGTTTGAAAATGCTAGAAGACCTCATTCCGATTCCAACAGTAGGTGTAGTGCCATATATGAATCTGAAAATTGATGATGAAGACAGCCTTTCGGAAGTGTTTCATCATAGCGGTTCCGCAGCAGATATTGATATTGCGGTTGTAAAGCTTCCTAGAATCTCAAATTTCACCGACTTTAATGCGTTTGAACTAGTGATGGGAACTAAGGTTAGGTATATTTCAAAGGCAAATGAGTTCAAAAACCCGGATTTGCTGATTCTTCCGGGCACAAAAAACACAATCGCGGATCTCAAATGGATGCGGGAAAGTGGTATTGAGGCAGAAATTCTGAAATATGCAAGCAGCGGTAATCCAGTATTCGGTATTTGCGGAGGGTTTCAAATGCTTTGTAAGAGCCTAAAGGACCCGAACAAGGTAGAAGGCGGGGGCGAAATCTTAGGTTTAGGACTCATTAATGCACATACCGTATTTGAAAAGGAAAAGATAAGAACGAGGGTTAGCGGAATTTTTGATAATGCAGGCGGCATTTTTTCGGACCTTAATGGAAAAAGCTTTGAAGGCTATGAAATTCATATGGGTATAACAGAGTCGAAAGGTTTTCTATCCAGCTTAAAAAGTATGGACGGTGTTGAAAAGAAGGATGGCTTCTGTCAGGGCAATATCTATGGCAGTTATGTTCATGGGATTTTTGACAGCGAAGAGGTTTTGAAGACCATAGTAAAAGCTTTATATGACAAAAAAGGTCTTAAATATGATGAATTCAACAGTTTTGATATAAAGACACATAAAGAGCGGGAGTATGACAAATTGGCAGGTGAGCTTCGCAAATCGCTTGATATGGAGTGTATTTATAAAATTATGGAAGAAGGTATAAAAATATGAGCGGGCTAATTCATATTTATTGCGGTGACGGCAAAGGCAAGACAACCGCAGCATTAGGACTTGCATTGCGTGCATGTGGTAATGGCTACAGGGTAATCCTGGTTCAGTTTTTAAAATCACACCATACCGGTGAATTGGGTATTTTATCTTGCATAGAGAATATAGAGGTTCTAAGAAGCAAAAAATCAGACAAATTTACATGGAATTTAACAGATGACGAAAAAAGAGCACTGACAGAAGAAAATAATTCTATATTTAAAAAAGTTGTTTCGTCTATTGAACACGATAAAAAAACACTTGTCATATTTGATGAGATCATAGGTGCAATTAATACTATGCTTATAGACGAAGCTTTAGTACTGGATTTTCTAAAAAACAAGCCGCTTCAAGCAGAAGTAGTACTTACAGGAAGAAATCCCGATGATAAGCTTCTTGATTTGGCGGATTATGTCTCTGAAATTAAAAAAATAAAGCATCCGTTTGATAAAGGTATTAGTGCAAGAGAGGGCATTGAGTATTGATTGGTATTTACAAGCAGAGGAGCATATTTGTTTGCAAATCATCACATTGACATAGCCTTTTCCACTTTCATCAGCATAGCTGGTGGTTTAGCGTTTAAATTACAAAAAAACATGTGGAACTATTGATCAATAGTTCCACATGTTTTTTGTATATATTAGAATTAAAAATCAAGTATAATAGAACTAAGGTTTTACTTTCGAGATACTAAGTGTTGAGAAATCACCTGATAGTGGATTTGTAATTGCCTCATAATCAATAAATCTCTGGCTAGTTGTCCAATTATCATATACTTGTAAAAATAGTCTTTCAGATGAGCCTTTACTATAAATTCTATAACCTACTAAACTAACAGTATGATTACCATAATAACCAAATGAAATGTTTAACAAAGCAGGTCTATTGTTATCAACTTCTTTTGTGAAATCACTTTTACTAAAAACGTACAATGATTGCCCTGTTCCAGAATACCCATATTTTTTCCATGTGTCATTAATTATATTGTTGATTTTTAGTGGATTAGTCCCACCTGTTTTTTTATTATATCCATGATTAACTGCAATAGCTTCAATATCATTAAATAAAGTATTAATATTGCTTGGTATCTTTGATTTACTACTATTTCTCCTATGATAATCAAAAACATATGTTAATGATGTTATAGTACAACAGCCGACGCCTGGACGAAAATTATTCATCAATAAAGCACTTCCTGAGCTTTTTACAGTTTTTGTGCTTTTGATTGACCAACCTTTTCCATATCTGCTGTTAACATAATCATAAACATTGCTGTTAACTGCATAGCCTTCAACTTGTCCGGTGTGATTAGCTCCTAGTAGCCATAAATTTTCTGCATTCTCTTTAAAATCCTTTTTCAATTTGTTAATTAAAGCTCTGTTTTCTGATTTGTCGCTTCTATTTCGGTTAAATTTGTCTTTAAGCTCTTTTTTATTGATTTTTTTAGATGTTTTGATTTTTTTGTCTTTACTAACCTCATAAATTTCATTCTTCTTTGATAAATAGTACTCTAAAGGAGCGGTATAAATAATTTTATCAAACTCTCTATCAAACTGACTAAAGATTGGTTCAGCACTATCAGAATACTCTAAGATAGTTCCTAAATCTGAATCAGCAGATATGATAACATAACCATTAGGTACATTGTCTTTTTTTAGAGTAAAACAAAAACTATTGACATTACCAGAGAGATCATATGTTTCATTAATTGAATCTAGCTGTGTGTCCTTCGTCCATTGAATGTTTTCTTCATCAATCATTGTGTTAGAAACAAATAGTAATGCAATTTTTGTGGCTTCATCTTTGCTAATTTTTGATTCTAGGTTATTGTTTTCAGCAAAAGTAACAACGCTAAAAATACTTAACACAATACTTACTATTAACACCATAGAAATCAGTTTCTTTGACATATTTTATTCCCCTTAAACTATACAATATTTAAAAAAACTTGGCTTTGTATTTTATATAATCTTTATACTCAATCTTCTCACATAAAAAAGTAGTTTAAACCTTAAAATCAATAATTTTCGACCATAAATCATAGCAAAACCCTTGCAAGGCCTATTACGGTATTATACTAATAATCACAATGTCGATTTTTCAAAGTTCAAATCCAATTTATAAACTGCGAAGTCTGAGTCTTTTAATTTAAATAAAAACAAACCAAATTTTTCTATTCTATAAAGTATAGCATTAATAGGCGAATAATGTCAATACTGTTTTTTATATTTGTATTGTTTTATAAATTGCAAGTTAATGTGACGGTGAATTTTTGGTAAACTTGTAAAATGTAAACATCGGCACTATTGTTCGGGAGGTCAAGGGCTAGCAATTTTTGTTCATTCTTCGGAGGCGTAGCCGAAAACCCTTTTCATCAATTGAGATTTTAATACGCTTACATATTCATAACTCTTAAATTACGAGCCCTAGTCACTATTATGCCGAATTCAATATAACTCAGACTATACACGCCTTCGGGCGTATCAAGTAAAATCCCTTACAGGGGCAAAATCAAACCACCCTTTGAAAGGGCGGTATAGCGTGATTATATTATTGTGTTTTTTTAGTTCCAGCTAGGAGAATAAAGTGTATTATGTTGGTACTAAAACTTTATTCTCCAGATAAAATTTGGATTTTGCTTTTATCTTCTAAACCTACTTTAGTTAACAAACCATTATATGATGGATGATAACAATAGATATTTCTAGCAATTACTTTTATAAAAGTTGAGTCTATTTCAGATATTTCTTTTAGTTCATTTCCACTTAAGTCCATTTTGTATAATATTGATATGTTTGCTAAGTTTTCTGTTATAAAATAGATATTGTTGTTATAAATATCAAAAGCTGAAGTTGAAAGACCAAATTGTGTTATTTTTTGAACATTACTATTTTCTTCAAGACTAATTTTATAGAGGTTATAATTATCATTAATATCACATAAAATCAGGTCGTTATTTTGTATCTTAAAAGAAGATACTTGTTTATCGTAAATTTGGGTTATATTTTGGCTGTCCGGTTCAATTTTGAATATTCCTTCTAAATTTTCTTGATTACAAGAAAAATATAAAATATTTTTGTTAATTAACATTTCATTAGGTAAATTATCAAATATCTTTACTGCATCTAAACCATCTTTCTGGATTTTAAAAATCCCTTCATCCGTAGAATAATAAATCCATTCATCAATAGTTTCTATATTCCAATTAGCATTGGTTTTATTTATTAAATTACTAGTACTTTCACCAATTTTTAATGAGTAAATGCTTCCATCTTCGTTTTTAATGTAATATATATTGTTATCACTAATTGTAAATCCGGAACAACTATCATCGATTACTTTTTGGATATTACTCCCGTCAATATCCATACTATAAAGTTTGTTTTTGTCGGCAAAATTTTGAAAGTATATAGTATTATTATACTCTCTTAAAAGCATAATTGAGGTTGCAGATACACATAAATCGTCTTTTTTCATTATATACTTTCCTCCTATATTGTTGATTAAATAAGTTCCTATAAACAAAAAAATGAAAATAGCTGCAATTGATACAATTTTTTTATAGGAAGAAGATCTCACTGAGGTCTTGAAAATATCAGTTTGGTCAGTTGAAATATCTTCCAAACCACTTTTGCTAGAGTTGTTGATTTTTTCAAGTACTTCGATTTCTACATTTTCAATCGCATTTGAAATAATATCTAAAACTTTTTTTTCATTGATTTTCATAATAATTACCTCCGTTTCATTTCATTTTGACAATATTTTTTTTAGCTTGCGTAGTGCTAACATGTAGTACCAACGTTCCGTAGAGTGAGATATATTCAGCAAATCAGCTATTTCATAATGTTTTAATCCAGAAACAGCATAGAGTAATACAATTTGTCGTTCTTTTTCATTAAGCTTTCTTAGAGCTTCCTTTAGAACAAATCTTTCAATAGAAATATCAAAATCTTTATTTGCATTATTACTATTTAGGGAGATAGCCAAGTTTTCATCAGTAAGTTCACTAAATATATTGACTTCATATTTTCTTTTTCGCAATATATTAAGGCATAGATTTCTCGCAATTTGCAGCATCCATGAGACACCATTTGTTCCTTGCAAGTACATATTTGACTTTGTTTTTACTCGTATAAAAGTTTCCTGAACAACATCATCAGCTAATGATTTATCTCCTAACATAGAAATAGCTAGAGCAAATATAGGTTTATTCATCTTCATAAAAAGAATTTCAATAGAATGATCTTTTCTATTTTGCACTTCGGTTATTAAGTCGTTAATTTCTTTATTATTCAATGTTTTTCACCTCCTTATAATAACTTTTAATTACTCGTATTTTCTCGTTTAATCTTAGAATTTCATACCAATCCGAAAGCACTATATGGACAAATATTGAACATTAGTATAATGATGGATTATACTGGGTAGCCTTCGGCTTGACTGTGCTTGTTTTTTACTATCACGCCAATGGCTTCCACATGTCTCTGGCGACAAACCTCCTATGTCTCACT
>CAYXPB010000267.1:0-7197 GCA_964466645.1 uncultured Acetivibrio sp.
ACAACATTATGGTTAATGTTAATGGCACATATTATGATGACCAGAACGCTATAATCGGTTATTAGCTATAAATTTGACAGTTTTATCAAAACATTGTTCCTATTGTTTATGGGGGGCTTAAGAAATAAACAACTATCATTTATATTCTTTCCAAGTACAAAGAATATAAATGATAGTTTGATCGCTATCTGAGGGAAAGCGTTTCAAGAAATATAACCAATTGCTTTGGAAAATCCAGCCTGATTTTTTCTTTACTGACATCATCTATTGCTTCTACATGCCTAAAAGATGTTTTCTTAACATTCCAAAGTCAATTGAATCTATGGAACCATCTTGGTTTACATCAGCATTTGCTGAGACAGAACTTATACTACCAATTAAATACAGCCTTAACATTCCAAAATCTAATGCATCTACTTTTTTATCTGAATTAACATCACCAAGTATTGTGGGATAAGGCTCAATGTCAATCGACATCTCGGTTACATCAGCTTTACCCCTTTCTTTTCTAAATTTTATTTCAATATTAGTATTTCATAAAATTTTGTTCTTTGTTTAATACATTAAAATATTTACTATAACTATTTATTATAAGTAAGAACTTTTACAGAAATATAAGATTTATTGAAGTAGGAGATTCGCAAAAAGAAATACAACAAAGAAAACTTGATAGTTTAAAGAAAAATTACTATTTTCTGTTAATTGAATATTACCATGCTTTATTAATAGATGCAATATATTTTGAGCAATTTTATCACCTATTTAAAGTCTAAGTCTATCTACAAGAATGTTTACTTTTTATGATGCTAAAGGCTTTTCGAGAAAACATTATCATGATATAATTATTGGAAAAATAGAAATAATTCACATAATAATTATATGCAATTTTGTCGCTGTTCCGTGATGTTTTCAGTGAAACCATGGGAAAAGGCAGGTGATGTTTTTTATTATCAAAAGACATTTTAATCCGTTATACATTTATTTTGAAAAGGGGTGTTTTATGAAAAAGTTTTTATCAATCCAGCTAAAATTGTGGTTGGCAGTTTTATTCCTATTTTCATTTTGTGTGCCAACAAATGCATTTGCCCAACCGTCCGTTGATGTATCATACGAGAGAATATCAAGTTGCAAAGAAACATTTGTGGGGAATATTGTTTTAAAGAATACTGGAACAAAAGATATGTATCAATGGAAGATGGAATTTGATTTTGATGGTACTATTTTAAAGGTATGCAATGCAAAAATTACTGATTATGCGAACAATCATTATGTTTTGTCAGGAGACAAACGGAATGAAACAATTCGGCCGGGTAAAGTATTGAAAATACTTGTTTGTGGGGAAATGGGCGAAGCAAAAAAAGATATACAAGATATAATTGTAACTGATTTGAGTGATGAAATAGCACAAAGAGCTGAAAGTTGGAATTCATACGTTACTAATACTGAAGCTGAAAAGGCTAAAATCTCTATGGCTGAAATGCTATATTTTAAGTATACAAGATTTGAAGCTGATATGCTTTATGCAATGGGTTATGAGCATATTGTAACGAATCCTGTAAGAGATTTTACCAAAGCAAAATATCAAAATGTCGAGATAAAAACTACTGATGGGATAAAGCTAAAAGGCTTGTTCTTTAAAGTGAAGAAGGCTAAGGGAACTTTGATTGCACTTCATGGGCGTGGTGACGATATGTATAATACAATACCACATATTGAGTTTTTGATGAAAAACGGGTATCAGGTTTTACTATTTAATGCAAGGTTCTGGAACTATTTTGAACAGCCTGAGAACTATTACGGAACAATGGTAGAAGATGTTGAGGATATAGGAAGTGCACTTGAATATTTAAAGACAAGGCGTGATGTAGATAAAGATAAAATTGGTCTAATCGGTTTCTCAAACGGTGCTAATAAATCAATTATTGCCGGAAGTAGTTTTGGAGATGTAAAGTTAGTAATCAGTAATGCACCTTCAGCTTTCCCGTTTTTTGATACTGATGAAGAGATTTGTCCTCCTGGATGGCTTTATATAAGAGATGAATTTATGAATCTATATTGTGAAAGATATGGGTGTGTTATTGAGGATTTCAAGAAATCAGATGCTCTAACTTGCATTGGAAATATTATAAAACCAATTATGTTGGTACGTGGTGCTAATGATCCTTATGTAAATTCTGCAGAAATAACAAGGCTTTATCATACAGCTAATGAGCCAAAAGAGATGTATGAGTTTCAAAATTCAGGGCATTGTGATGAAGTTCTTACGCAAGATAAAGATGATTATATAAATAAGGTTGTTCGATTTTTGGATAAATATATGGAGGAGTAGTGAATTAATAAACAAATGCCTCTTGGCTATTTTGTGTGGGTTAATTGACATAAATACAAAAGCAATGAAATTAGGTGGTACTACGATTTTGAAACTTTATGAAGGGACTGCCTTATGTTTTAGTGTCAAACGACTCCATTACATGACCTTCGCATAGAAGCTGTATGCCTCAGCTTGATAATTTTCGCACGCGTCTATGCGACATCCTGTCGCGAGACGCTAAAAATGCCATCCGTGGCATTTTTGCTTCAAATTATCAAGCTTTCGGCAACAGCTTCTAATGCTCAGGTCAAGTAATTACGTCATTTGACACTAAAACAGGTTGTAGGCTTAATTTGCTTTTTCTCAACAGAAATTAGCGGTGGAAGATACCAATAAACTACGAAGCTTATCGAGGTTTATTTAAGAGATTCAAATAGAACTATGGTAAAATATACAATATTATACACTGGTGGAAGAGGGGGTAATATGTCTTATAAGGTTATTATTTCAGATGATATTGTTTTAGAAGAATGTGTACAAGATATCAAATTTAACGTTGATACAATTGATTTCAATGCTATGAGAACTGACACAACAAATTCAATGATAATTAGAGGGAAAATTGATACTGATGAAGGAACGGTAAAGCTTTATAAATGGGCAATGATTCCTGGAACGGACTCTGAGTGTTATAAGGGGATAATGGTAGAGATTATAAAAGATAACCAGATAATGCGAAAAGTTAACTTTTCCAAGGCCTTTGTAGTTGATTACTCTGAGGATTATTCAAATCATGTTGGTGTCGGAACTTTTACACTCTATGTGAAACAGTTTATAGGAAAAGATATTGAGTGCGTTGATAAAACTGCTAAAGCAAGTTTTGAGAAGGAGAGCTCGATAGAAGAGTTTGAGGAAGCAGTTGAAGAGGTGGAAAAACTGAGTCATGTAATTGAAAAATCAACAAAGAGAAAGTCAGTTATGAGTATTACGGATAGGATTGCAAAGCAGAAGAAAATGGAGGATAATAGTAGTACCAGAGTAAGTGAAGTTGTTAAGAATGGTACTCAAAGTACTGCCGAAGAGTTATATAATAGGTCAAAAGAGTTACAAGCTTTGAGAAATGATTGGGATAAAAGAAATGGAACAACAGCAGTAATGAGAGCTATTGATAATGAAACAAATGAAGAAGTATTGTTAGTGGCGACAAATAGCCCTAGGAAGGCAATAATCCCAGAATTTGAAGGGAAACTAAAAGAAAATGAGATTTATGTTGGAGGAGAAGGGCATGCGGAGCAAACAATTATTGAAAATAGTGGAGATAGATACACGTTCATTGAAGGTGGAAGTTCTAGAAATGTTTGCAAAGGTATTTGTCAACCATTAATTGAGGGCAAAGACATGAAGCTAGGTGGTCCTGAATTTAAGGGACGTGATGATAAATCGAAATATCGACAGTTCTGGAAAGATTAAAAGTAGAGGAGGAGTTGTAGGTTTACCTACATATATAACAATGAAAGATAATTTATCATTAATTGATTTAGATGAAAATAAATTGACATTTTGGACATTCTTTTTTGCAAAATGTTATCCAAATGGTTACTATGAGAATCAAGATATAGAGTTGTCAGGGTTTATTAGAAGTAAATATAATTTGTCATTAAGTTGGGTCGATGAATTTACAAAGTATTATGATGGAGTGTTAGATGAAGAAGATGGTTATGTTGAAAATCCAAGAAAACTCAGTGTTAGTTTAAAAAACGATAATTTATTTGAGATAGAATTTCATCCGGGAGATACGGTGTTCTATTTAAATAAAGAAAATATTGGGTGTACAGGACCGCATTTTTATATACATAAAATATCTTTTACAGAGTTAAAAGAATTGGTTTTAGATACAGATTTGACTGAAGAGAAATTTTTCTTATTATTACCGATGGTATTTGTTGATGGAAATGAAATAGAAGAAATGATAAGTATTATATCTCAATATTTGGTCAAATTGCCGTTTAAAGCAGAAGACCATGAAATAATAACTAAGTGTATAATAAATGATATTAAGAAATAAAAATGTTGTTTGTTAGTCTGTTTCTGGTGTTTAAAGTGTCAACTGATTCCATTGCAATACTTTCGCAAAAAATCAGTAGGTTTAAGCTAGAACTAATTGAAATCAAAAATATGAAGCTGGGTGAACCGCAATAATAATATTTGAATATCAAACAAAACGTGCTCGAAAAACCCTCAAAAAGCTTTGGGTTTTATGTCATTTTAATTTCGTTCTATCCAGGTGCATTTAATTATCATACACTATATTATGGAAAGAACAGTGTGTAAAGGCTATAGAGAATGCTAACGAAGCGAGTTTGATTTGACTCATAGCAAATATACATTCTTGTAGCCTTGGAGCTTCGGGTCCTGGAATAATATGGTGAGCTTTTAAAATATACACCCCCGTTGTCCTCCATAGATTGACAATATTCTTGTTTGTGCTAAACTTAATTAGTGGGAATTGCTATGAAATGCCCTTATTTTAGTCATAAAAAAGTTCTCATGATTTCTCACAAGATCTAATAAATAATATATTACAAAGTTAAGGGGCAAATGACTAATAGAGTTATTAAGTTTCAGCGAAAGCAAATATTATGATAAACTATTATCCTCGTTTTTGCAGGGGCGTATTATTCACGATATTACTGAAAGTTGTGAAACAACAAGGTCAATTTGGCGGGTTTTAACTCAAAACAAATCGCTAAAGTCACGCCAAAAAGCACATCTGTTTCCGATAAATTATCATGCTCAGCTGCGTATTTTGCCTAACTTTTACTTAAAGCTAATGATTCATGCTACATGAAGTGCAAAATATAAGATGGGGATCTACTTGCTATTTAGTGTTGCCTCAGTTAATAATTCATTGGATGGTCGAGTTAAAACGCGTGGAACTTAAAAAACAAAAAAAGGCTATCTTGATTTCAGTAATCAATAGTTAGGAGTTCGAAAAAAAGCTTACTAATGATCTAAAAGAATAATTGAGAAACACAAAAATCAAGAAGAAAGCATCTTTTGATTAATGGACGTAGGCTTTCATTTAATTTAATTGTATAGAAGAGAAATTAAAAAGGATGTAAAATAAGTTATATGCAAAGGAAAACCATGAGGAGTAGTAATGATTATAAATTGTGGATATACTAGGGATATGATCTGGTCTTGAAGAAATTGCTGCATCATGGATTTAGAAAGGATACAGTAATAGCTAGATTAAGAAAAGTTACTACTTCTCTCTGGTGATTTTTTAAACAATACAAGTTCAAGATTTCTGAAGTAGATGTTTGGGTGAATAGAGGAAAGAGTTCCAAAATTGAATGAGCCATCAATGACAATAATTGCCTAAGTTGTGAAAAGGCCTAATAAAATAAATTTTGAACTTTAATATTTTGATAGGTGGAGATGATTTTTTTGGAGAATAGTATATTAGATTTTAAAGATTGGTTACGAAATGAAAAAAAAATCATTAACGTTTTAACTGTAGAAAGTATTATTGAAGATTTTAAAGAGGCTTCAGAATTTGCAATAAAAATGAAATATACTAAGATGAATCTTACTGCAATCAAGTTACCATATCAATTTGAAATGCTCAGCGATAAAATTAGAAGAAATATTTTTTTTAGTATGAAAGACAAATTAAGCAAAGGAGGAATTTCTCAAGCATTAAACCTTTATTATCAATATTTATGTTTTATTAATCAAAGGCAAAATCTTAACGATGATAGCCCTAAGAATGTTGAGATTAAAGTTAGTAGTGTTGAAATTAATGATAGCATTGGTCAGACACATAAGCAACAGAAGAATCAGGTAGAGTCGTTTATGAATTGGCTTAAAGGAAAGGGTTATACTGAAACTGCTTCTACGAGCTACATTTCTAAGATCAAATCCATCGATGATTTATGCATGGAAGAAAAATTAACAGATATATCACTTATAAACATTACGTCAGTGAAGGAATTTGATCAAATTGCTAAAAGTATATTTGAAAACAGAGTGTTTAAGTATGCGAATAATGTAGCCAACAATAAGTATACGCTAGTACTTGATGACTATAGGAAATTTTTGAACTACTATGAAAGTAATAATGAATATTATGACTTGAATTTTGAATCTGAGATCTCTAAGCATAGTGAAAAAACCGATGCAAACTTAAATAATGATATAAAGGATATATTCAAATTAAATTGCTTATTATTTGAAGCATTTTGCCGTGAAACTGTATTATCTAAACTAGATAAAGTGGCGACAGGAAATGCATTTGAAATTTTTGGTTTGTATTGTAGTAAAAAAGGTATCCATTCAATGTCTGATTTGATGGGATTTGACTTTAAAAATAGAAGTTTTGTTAGCAAGTTATCAGTATACAAAGCAGAATTATTAGAAAATTACTGGGTTTGGTACCGAAAACGGTTTTTGCTGGATACTAATTTAAAAAGTAATCGGGAATTGGATTATAAGCAAAATAAGAGTAAAAACATGGATTCTATATGCGGGACAACAGTCAAAGAGGCTCTGATTGAGTTCTCGAACAATTACAAAGGTGAAATCAAAACAAGAGTGGAGATTGTTGAGGAACTTTCTGCAAAATATGGGCATAACGAATATTCGATTTTCCCTGCCGATTATGAGATAGGCTTGAGTAACAGTCAACCGAAGTTGTTCAAGCGGATAGACCACGGTGCATATTTGTGCTTGGGTTACGATGCTGCACAAACTGGAATTACTGCCTTATCACAAACTCAAGTCGATGGTTACAGTTTAACTAGTGTTGACGAAAAATCAAAACTCATAGTGAAGTTGTCAATATTCCTTGACACATTTTTCTCGAGTAGTAATTTATGTAAATT
>CAYXPB010000268.1:0-7190 GCA_964466645.1 uncultured Acetivibrio sp.
AATGTAGCAGAATTAATAGTATTGCATGAAAATGTGAATATTTCAAATAAATGCACTGTAGTATTTTCATTCAGTAAAAATGGACTTATAGGAATTGGAACAGAATTAATTAGATTAGCACATAATTATAACGAAGATATTAATTTATCTATAGAATGTACGGGAAATGATAGTATTATAAATTGCTATGGATTTTTCTTGACTTCTAACAGTTCCTCTCTTACTATAGGATGTAAAACTTTAAATAACGTATTTTTCTATGATCAAGACTTTGGTAAAAGATAAGTTTGTATTTTGCAAATTTGCTGGACACAAGGAAAGAGCTCTAACGAAGTAAATTTTATTAAAAATGTATATGAAAGGCGTTTAAAATATTATTAATTTGTTATTTATAGTTTTAAGGAATACGATGCTAATGGAAGATGGGGAAAGTCAGAGTTTGCAAGGACTGTTGTTGATTTATAATTAATAATATATGCGGTTGTCTATATGATAACCGTATTTATTTTAGTTTAGATAATTTCAATGAAAGAAGTCCTTATACATGACCCCAATGTTGTAACGCAAAACCCTAATCATGCAAAGTTTCCACATTATAATATTAACTTTACAAATGGTGAAAAAGCTGCAATATTAATAACAGGAGGGTGAGCGTATGAATAAAGAGGAAATCTTTAGATATATAGAAATTGGAAAAAGCAGGTCTATTTCAGTAGATCGGCGTTTATTAGAACAATATCCTGGTATATTTAGAAATGTTATTATTAAACAGAATGCAAAGTTACAAGTTGATTTTCTTGATAGACATGTATTAGAAATAGATGAAGGAGAAATTTCATTGTATTTTTATTATGAAGACTATGATAAATTATTTAAAGCAGTAGAAGAATACACTGGAATTAGTATGGAACATTGGGTTAATTATACAAAATCGGAATGGTATCCTGAAAACGCAGAATTTGATTTAAATCAGTCATGGGAAAAGTTAAAATCAGATTTTGCAGATAAGAAACTCCATTTACCTGTAGGCTATAAAGAATATTCTATACGTGACTTATACTGGGAAGCATTAGATAGTGGGGAAGTTAAGGTAAATGACCCAGAAAACGTTTTTCATGAATGGTTGGATAGAAAAATGCGTGAAGAGGATGAAATGTATGATGAAGACTAAAATGTAAAGTCAAAAAGAAGGCCGGGGTTGCTGATGTAATATGTTGCGGGCTTCTTTTCTTTGGGGTAAGGCTTCAGCGAATTTTGCAAATAAAGCTTCAGGTTCTATTAATGTATTTATCAAAGATAGCACAGTTAATCATAAGGGAGTGTTTAACAACAAAGAGCATACATCCCAATCCTTTGGGGAAATCACTTTTTAGTGCCCTTGCTTTCAGTATAAATATGTGGCATTTCTTTATAGTCGGCAACGTGATATCCGTTTATTACTGTATAGTCCGTATTTTTACTATTTTGAGAACTGCCATTGATTTGGTCAAGTATTCCAGCTGCATCGAAATAAATTCTCTCGAGATATTCAAATTTTGAATATATACCTTGAGAACCCCAAACTAAGGAGTTTCGAACGAAAGAGGCATGTTTTTCAAACATTGAGTAATTAAGTACTATTCCTAAATTTGCTGCAAGCAACACAGAAAAGCATACAATTGCTCTTGTATTGCCTTCGCGGAAGGGGTGAACCTGCCATAATGCTGCTGTTATTCGGACTATTTTAAATATAAGATCTTTTTTACTCTCAGTAGGCTTCAATTTGGCAATTTCTTTTGAGATGGTATCAAGTTCTTTTTTTATAGTGCTGGGATATGAATAATGAACTGTGTCTCCACCTAAAACTTCTTCTGCCTTTGTCATTTGAATTGTACGAAATTCACCTGCAAAATCGTATATCCCACCAAAAATGACTTTGTGGATTTCGCAAAGGGTGGAGGTGTTGAATTTATCAAATTTCATTGCATAGATAATATTCATTGAGCATTTGGTAATGTCACCTTCAGCTCTTCTAAGCTCCGCAATATCTTTAATGTTACCTTTATTTATTAAGACATCCGCATCGTCATATAAATATGGATCTCGCATATTACACCTCAATCATATTGTACTTTTCTAAAGTTTGCATATAAATATCTTTAAAGCTCATGAGACCATCAGCCCATTTGGATAAATTTGCATTGGTATCATTGCTTGCAGGTATCCCTTCAATAGCAGTCATTGCCTCAGCAAAGCTTAATGCGTTTTTACGGTTTGAAAGAGGGAGGATATCCATTTGAGAAGACTGCTTAAGTATTTCAATTTTTTGTGATAACCCTAGGTTAAGTATCGCACTTGCAGCTTCTATTTTATCCAGCTCTGCATTAATATTATCAATTTCTTTTTCAGTTTGCTTTCTTACTTCAAGTTGGGATTCAATATTGTCTAAAAGCTCAGCTTTGATGTATTCACTTTTCACTTTTCCTTTGTTTTTTTTCTGTAAATAGTAATATTGCTTGCCGGATATTGTTTTAGTGGAAATATATCCTTCAGCAAGAGTAGCTAAATTATTTTCATGAATAAATTTTTGATTTAATAATTCATTATACCTGTTATAAAGTTCTTGATATTGCATGATGTATCCCTCCATATACCAATATTATATCAAATTTAACCTGCTGTGTAAACAAACAAGGAAATAAGTAGGTTAAAATGTAAGTAAGAAGTATTTTAATCAAACGCAAACAGCAATATTTGCAATATTATAAGCAATAAAAACAAAGAAAATGGTAATTCTGTCTTGTATAATAAATTTAGATAAGGACGGTGGTCAATTAACATGAAATTAAACAAGAACTCGCTAAAGGATTATTCATGGTGGGAAAAGGCAGATATAGAATTACCGAAATTTAATGTTGACGACATGGTTAATAAAACAAAAAGTAAGCCCTCTTGGGTGCATTTTGGTGCCGGAAATATATTTAAAGGCTTTATTGCAGTGATAGCGGATACGTTGCTAAATAAACAAATTATAGATACCGGAATTATTGCAGTAGAAACCTATGATATAGAAATAGTAGAAAAAGTATATAAAGAATATGATAATTTGGGACTGCTTGTTCTAATGAACTCTGATGGAAGTCTTAAAAAGAAAGTAGTTGGAAGTGTTGCGGAATGCCTTGCTGTGGATTCAACAACAAAAGGTGAAGAGGATAGATTGAAAGAAATATTTGCAGAGTCTTCACTACAAATGGTCAGTTTTACCATTACAGAAAAGGGTTATGCCTTAACGGATATATCAGGCAATTACTATTCCGATGTAAAAAAAGATATAGAGAATGGGCCAGCAAAAACAAGGCATATAATTTCAAAAGTTGCTTCACTTGCATATGTCAGGTATCTAAAGGGCGAGCTTCCTATTGCCTTTGTAAGTATGGATAATTGCTCTAAGAATGGGGATATATTGGGCAACTCGGTTCGGACTATTGTCAAAGAGTGGGTGGAGAGAGGCTTTGTTGAGGCAAAGTTTTTAGAGTATTTAAACAACCCTGCCAAGGTATCTTTTCCATTGTCTATGATAGATAAAATTACTCCGAGGCCTTCGGAAAAGGTTAAGGATGCATTAAATGACCTTGGTTTTGAAAGTACTGAAATTTTTTGTACCGATAAGAATACCTTCATAGCTCCTTTTGTTAATACTGAGACATCCGAGTACCTTGTGGTAGAGGATAACTTCCCGAATGGCCGAATGCCGCTCGAGAAAGCCGGGGTTCTTTTCGCAGACAGGGATACTGTAAATTTGACTGAAAAAATGAAGGTTAGCACATGTTTAAATCCACTGCATACAGCACTTGCTATCTTTGGATGTCTTTTAGGGTATCAGTCCATAGCAGATGAAATGAAGGATGTGCATTTGATAAAACTAGTGGACAGAATTGGGCGTATTGAAGGACTTCCTGTTGTTTCAGACCCTCGAATACTTAATCCCAATGATTTTATTGACGAAGTAATAAATGTAAGATTCCCAAACCCTTATATTCCGGATACACCACAAAGAATTGCGACTGATACATCACAGAAGCTTCCGATAAGGTTTGGTGAAACCATAAAGGCGTATTGTGAAAACCCACAATTTGAAGTAGAAAATCTATTGTATACCCCTTTGGTTATAGCAGGATGGTGCAGATACTTGATGGGACTAGATGACAAAGGTGAAAGCATGGATTTAAGTCCTGATCCTATGATGGGCGAGCTGAAAACATATATTACAAAGCTTGAATTTGGAAATCAAAATTCCGTTGGGGACAATTTGAAACCGATTTTGTCAAATGAAAAGTTTTTTGGTTTAGACTTATACGCTATAGGTTTAGGTGAAAAAATAGAAGGCTACGTAAAAGAAATGATATTAGGAAAACATGCAGTTAGAAACTTGTTGGAAAAGTATCTTGCATAGCTGAATATTAAAGATATAAAGGGAGGTCATTTATAATGAAAATGACATTTAGATGGTTTGGAGAAGAACAGGACAGTGTCAAACTGGAAGATATAAGACAAATACCTGGAATTACAGGCGTTGTAGGAGCTTTGTTCGATATTCCTGTAGGGGATGTTTGGCCTATGGAAAAGGTGCTTGGACTTAAAAACAAGGTGCAGGGTGCAGGGCTGGAACTCGAAGTGATAGAGAGTGTGAACATACATGAAGATATTAAGCTGGGTTTGCCGTCAAGGGACCTTTACATTGACAACTATAAAAAGACTATCAGGAATTTAGGAAAAGTTGGAGTTAAAGTAATCTGCTACAATTTTATGCCGGTATTTGACTGGTTAAGGTCTGATCTTGCCAAAAAACTTGAGGACGGTTCTGACGTGCTCTTCTATGAAAATGATGTTATAAAACATGTTGACCCTATTAAGCTTGTAGAGGATATGGAAACAAACTCAAATGGCTTTTCGTTGCCGGGTTGGGAGCCTTATAGATTAAAGGAATTGAAAGAAACTTTTGAGAAGTACAAGTCTGTAGACGAGGAAAAGCTGTTTGACAACCTTAGGTACTTTTTGGAGAGTATTATTCCTGTTTGCGAAGAAGCAGATGTAAAAATGGCAATTCATCCGGATGACCCACCTTGGCCACTTTTTGCACTTCCAAGAATTGTTACTAATAAGGAAAAACTTGAAAGGCTTGTTAAGCTTGTTGACAGTCCATATAATGGATTGACCCTTTGTAGCGGGTCTTTAGGCGCAAATCCCGAAAATAGTATTCCTGAACTTATAAGGTATTTCGGAAGCATGGAAAGGATTCATTTCGGACACGTCAGAAACATTAAATTTGTATCAGATAGAACGTTTCATGAGACGTCACACTTGTCAAAAGAGGGGTCCTTTGATATGTTTGAAATAATGAAAGCATATCATGATATAGATTTTAAAGGATATATCAGGCCTGACCACGGAAGGATGATTTGGGGTGAAAAAGCGAGACCGGGATACGGGTTATATGATAGGGCATTAGGTATAGCTTACCTCAACGGATTGTGGGAAGCTATGGATAAAATGAAAGTATAACCGCATAAAAATAGTAACTAAAAATAACAAAATGACTGTATTAGGTGATTTCTAAAAAATAACTGGTCAATGGGTGTTTCAAAAAAGCTGATTCTATTGGGTTGAAACTATATACATTGACTAATGAATTTTTTGAAGCACCTTACCCTCTCTTAAAATACTTTTTGGGGGACAAGCCAAATTCCTTTTTAAAGGACCTGATAAAGTTTGAATAGTCACCAAATCCGCACTGGCTGCAAACTTCAGTGATTTGTCTGTTTTCCCTCAACAGTTCCCTTGCCATAATGAGCCTTTTTTGCTGGATATACCTGTGTATAGTATAGCCGGTATTTTTTTTAAATTCTCTAAGGAGATGATACTTACTCAAATAAAACCTTGAGGAAAGCATTTGAAGAGACACATCTTTGTTAAGGTTTTCATTTATATAGTCAAGTACCTTCGAGATTTTATCGTTATACGTTACGCCGAGCATATTTTCTCCATTGGTAGGATTTTGGCTAAGGCGGTTTAAATAAACAAGCAGTTCCATAAAATAAGCATGCTTTAAAAGGTCATTCCCAAAATCTGAACTTATGAATGCAGTTCCAAGTTTTTCGGCGATTTTATAAATTTCTTCGCTTATGTCAGGGTTAGGTCTTAAAAGATTAAGTTTATTGTAGGAAGAGTCAAAGACTGAAAGTAGGTTTGTATTATCACTGCAGAGGCTTTTTATAAAGCTAGGATTAACCCAGATTACAATCCTTTCATAGGGTATTCCGGTTTCTGCAAAAGCCTTATGAAGCTCCAGATTATTAATGATTAAAATGTCTTTAGGCCTCAACTTGTAAGATTTACCTTCTACAACATATGTAACGTTGCCTGATAAAAACAGGTAGATCTCATAGAAGTCATGATTGTGGAAATCAATTTCAACAGGGATATTGTCCTTGTAGTGAAAAAACTCAAAGTCATTGGTTTCCATCTTCTGCCTAAAAGTGAAATGTTGAATTGGAAGTTTCATAACACCACTCCTCAAAAGAATAGTTCATATTATAATAATATAGCAATATTTGCATGTTTACAAGCAATATAAAACAAGAAATTGGTAGAAATATTGTGGTATAATATTATTATATAATGTTGGAGGTCAAGACCCGTGGAAAATAAGCAGGAAATACTCTCGAAAATAAAGCAGGGCAGACTTGTTGCAGTAGTGAGAGCGGAAAATAAGGAGCAGGCTTTTAAAATTGTTGAAGCCTGTATTCAAGGTGGAGTCGTTGCTATTGAGATTACATATACGGTGCCAGGTGCAACTGATATAATTAAAGAATTGAGAGAAAAGTATTCTTATGGACAAATCATTATAGGTGCAGGATCTGTTTTAGATGCAGAGACAGCAAGGATTTCAATTCTTGCCGGAGCACAGTATGTTGTGAGTCCTTGTTTGAATTTAGAGGTAGTTAGGCTTTGTAACAGATATCAAGTTGCGTGCATGCCAGGGGCAATGACCATTAAGGAAGTAATGGAATGTATTGAGGCGGGTGCAGATATTGTTAAGGTTTTTCCGGGTGAAATATTGGGTCCTTCTTTTATAAAGGCAGTTAAAGGACCTATGCCATATGCTGCCATGATGCCTACCGGTGGGGTTACTCTTGAAAATGTGCAGGAAT
>CAYXPB010000269.1:0-7185 GCA_964466645.1 uncultured Acetivibrio sp.
TAACATATGAATGTGTGGATTAAAAAAGTCCGCCCGATAGGGCGATAAGTTCATTTAAGTAAAGAAAGGGAAGGTATTTTGAATGAAAAATGTATGTTTTGCTCACAATCACAATGATTATCACTTCATTGCTCACTACTAATCTTGTTTCGCTTGTAACCCCAATCAAAGTGAAAAGTTTTCCCCAATTGTATCTACAGCTTGGTTAGAATCTAATTGTAATCTTAAAGACCTCGTAATTATTGATGTGAGAAGTTCTGATGAATACGAAGCAGGACACATCGCAAATTCAGTTAATATTCCTTTTATTGTTCCTTTTTCAGCATGGATTACAATAAAAGATGGTATTCTTCTTGAATTGCCAGATGATAATGAATTGTTTGATACATTAGGTGGTTTTGGTATTACCAAAAAATCAAAAGTTGTTATTGTTACATCAGTTTCAGATACATATGCGATAGCTGCTGGTCCAAGAGTGGCAACCACTTTAAAATATGCAGGAGTTAAAGATGTTTCTGTTTTAAACGGAGGATATGATAAGTGGGTTGTAGAGGGAAAAGCTGTGACGACAGAGGTTCCTGAGGTAGCTGCAAAAGTTTTTAATGGAAAGATAGATAAAAAGATTTTTGTATCTATTGATTATGTAGGAAAAAATATAGGCAATGATGTTATCATTGATAACAGAGATGCAGAAATATATTTCGGAGAAGTTGTTTGCCCATTTGCAGGTCAAGCAGGTCGTATATCAACAGCAAAGTCTTTGCCAGTTCCGGATATGTGGAATGATGATGAAACTATAAAAGTGTTAATGAACTTAAACAAATAGTTAATAGTGTAGCTCAAAAAAGTGACAAAATTATAGTGTATTGTGGAGTAGGCGGGCACGGAAGCGTAGCTTGGTTTGTGCTTACAGAAGTTCTAGGATACAACAATGTAAAATTCTATGACGGGTCAGCTGAAGAATGGACAAGATATCATGATATAGTAGTAGAATAAATTGTTTTTTTGCAGTAAAGGGAGTGTTGTTGAGACCTGATTTTAAAGGGGCAACACTCCCTTTTTGTGCGTTTAATTTATGTGAAGAATAATTTATTAGCATTATGAAGTTCTCGTCCTTCCAGTTAAAAAGAACTTAAATGTATTAGCAATAGCTGGTTCTCTTCTCAGGGATATAGTAATTAACAAGAAAGAGGTTTGTATTTGCGGCAGCAGCAATAGCAGGTCAAATATGTTTTTAATTCACTGGATATATGTTATTATTATTGTAGCTAGTATTTTATGATATTTGTTCATTGATTAGCAAATATTCAGAAAACCTTCACTACAGCATGGATTAAACATAAGTTGCTGAAACTTTGGGCTGATGATCTTCAGTGTTTCATTCAATTAGTAAAATAATTGAAACTTTCAAATATGTAGGTCAATTGAAAACAAGAAAATAGGAGAATAGAAATGATACATTTAGATAGAAAAACTTATTTTAAAAATATTGTTTTTACTTTGTTTCTATACAATCTAAAATTTGTTGGTTTATTTGAATTTATTGTACTCGAGAAAGCGATTATAAAACTTCACAATTCAGATGCAACAAATTTTTGCTTATACTTGTCAACAAAAGATGGGCAATATAGTTCAACGGTGATTGTATCGGAAAAGAACTATAATAAAGCAGTGTGCAATAAGGATTACGGTGTATGTAGTGTAATAAAAAACGTCAAACATGATGATTTTATCCTGATTTCAGAAAATACAAATCCGGATACAGTTATAAGGCAAATAGTATTAAAGTCTTGGTGTAAGATGATATTCATTTTGTTCGTCTTAGCACTATGTTGCATCTTTCCATTGATTATTTTATTCTGGTTATTATGATATGAAAAATATATGGAAGATGCAAGGTCTAATGGTTTTCCTAATTATCAAATCTGGGATTTTTTATTTATGGTGATTCCAAAAAATAACTGGATAGTATAGGAATTTGCATTTTGAAAGTTCACCTGAAGGGTGATATGTTCACAATTGCCATTTCAAAAAATTTCATTTTAAAGGCTTGTGACCAAAATGTTGTATAGGTTATTTTTTGAAATGGCTTATATTAGAGCAAGTGAATATTTTTCTTGAGAAAATTTTAAGTTTTATAATTGAGGAACTAAATTTCATATGGTAACATGAAGAATCAAATACCTATCTATTAAATGCTCTTGATTTAAATATCACAGCCTTAGATTTTTGCAATTTGCAGTTTGCTCAGTAACATGAACAAACGTGCTTCATCCTTGTATTCAGGCTTAACCAAGTAATACATATAACTTTCCAGAACACTGAAATAGGGTAGAGAGCGCCCTTCTATTTTGAAATTTTTGAAGCCCATAGGGACATACTTTTCATAGAGATCTTTTGGAGTGATGTGTGTACTGTGTTTGGTTGTTTCGTAGAAATATGGAGTTATCTGGTCGCAATAAAAAGGTTCATATTCAAAAGGTTTGTTTGGATGTTTTTTTAAATGTTCGGAAAGAGCAATATGATAGTTTCCAATATAATCATAGTGTTCTTTTCTACGTTTACAATTTGGTATGCAGCAGGGATTTATAAGAAGTTCACAGCGTTCTTTTGAAGGGACTTTTTCAAGGTCTTCAAATCTATTATTCCAATTATAGTCTAATACCACGAGCTTGTAATCCTTTTCTAGTTCTTCTTTTAAAGCTTCTGGATTTTCAATTTGTTTGCAGGTTGAGCTTACTATTTTATATTTTGGATAATTCTTTCTTATATATGCTTCCAAGACAGGAGAAACTACTATAACTTCATTCAATCCGTTATCTCCCATTTTAAGACACATATTGCAGTAGAAATCATTTAAGTGTTCTTCTTTTATGTGAGGATTACTGAAAGTAAAACGACATGGTATGCCACGCTGGTTGAATTGTTTTAGTATTTCTTTCATAGAATTACGGTCTATGCTTCCTTTGAAGGTACGACCACCATTCCACAATGACGATGGAAAGGTACCATAAACTGAGGCTATGTTTATATCATCGTGAAAAAATTCAGGCTTCTTTTGCATTGCTTCATAAAGAAGTATATTTAGTTCAAAATTTTCCGCAAAACTAGGTAAATGAAAATTAATACTCATTATTATCCTCCTAAGCTATTTCATTTATCAATTAGAGAAAGGAGCTTGTCTAAACTATGATGCTGATTATTGAATAAAAATAGATATTGTATAAATTATTAACTATTAAGAATTATTGACAATAATATAATAACATTGTTATATAGAAAGTTCAATATATGGCTTTAGACATAATTATAATACAAACTATTGTATAATAATTTCCAATTCAAAGTACTAAAAAATAAGAAAATTGCCCCCTTGAATAATAAAAAAATCCCATGTATAATGTTATAGTAAACGCGCGTTCATGGGGGTGAATATGAAGAGTGAGGATATAGCTCGGTTAGCAGGAGTATCTAGGAGTACGGTATCTAGAGTCATAAACAACTATCCTAATGTTCCTGAAAAAACCCGGGAAAAGGTTCTAAAAATTATTGAAGAATATAACTATGAACCTAATACGTCCGCACGAATACTTGCAGGCAAATCCAACAACACTATAGGATTATTCGTAATAAGTGTATCTGAAAACGACGGGCCGAGCAAAATTTATCAAAGTGCTTACTATTCCACGTTTATTAATACAGTAGTTGATGCGGCAAATACAATCGGTTACTATGTTTTGGTACATACCATATATTCTGATAAGGATTATTCTAAAATCAGCCAGTCCTTTATGCAAAAAAGGATAAGCGGGGGAATCTTAGTTGGAAATGAAAAAGACTTAGACACAATCAAGAAAATAACTAAAATGGGTTATCCGATAGGAATTGTTGATTATGATGTTGGGGAAATAGAAAAGAATAAGCTGAATAATTCCAAATTGATTGTTGTCAATTCATCCGATTTTGAAGGTACTGTTGAGGCACTAAACCACTTAATTAAGTTAGGACACAGAGATATTGGAATTATTACAGGTCGAATGGGTACATATTCTGGAAAAGAGCGTTACAGAGCTTACGAATATACTCTTAAAGAAAACGGTATAGAGATAAACCCTGAATTTATATTAAAGGGTGAGTTCTTAAAGAAGAATACCTACGATGAGGTAAAGAAGCTTATCCATTCTAAGAGACTTCCCACAGCATTGTTTGCTTGTAATGACGATATGGCTATAGCTGCTATGGAAGTATTCATGGATGAGGGCATAAGAGTGCCCGGGGATATATCGGTTATAGGATTTGATGACGTACCTATGGCTTCACATATTAAACCTGCACTATCGACAATAAATGTTCCGGTTTACAATATGGTCACCCAGGTGACAGAAGCACTTATAAACAACATAGAGCAAGGTACAAAGACTTTCAGCAACTTTACTTATCCTGCAAAATTTGTTGACAGGGATACATGTGCAATAAAAAGGTCAAGATAATTATAAAATACTATTATAAAACAAGGAGGCAACAAAATGAAATTCGGTTTTTTTGATGACTTAAACAAGGAGTATGTAATAACATCTCCGACCACTCCATATCCATGGATAAACTATCTTGGAACACAGGAATTCTTCTCACTTATCTCAAATACAGCAGGAGGATATACTTTCTATAGAGATGCAAAGCTAAGACGTTTGACTAGATACAGGTACAATAATGTGCCGATAGATATGGGCGGACGTTATTTCTACATACATGACAATGGTGATTTCTGGTCACCAGGATGGGCACCGGTTAAGAAGGAGCTTGACAACTATGAGTGCAGACATGGTCTTGGATATACCAAGATTACAGGTAAGAGAAACGATATCAACACTGAAGTAACTTTCTTTGTACCACAAAATTACAATGGTGAAGTTCAAAAGGTAGTAATAAAGAATGAAGGAAATACTACAAAGAAGATAACTCTATTCTCCTTCCAAGAATGGTGTTTGTGGAATGCTCAAGAAGACATGACAAACTTCCAAAGAAACTTCAGTACAGGTGAAGTTGAAGTTGAAGGCTCAGTTATATACCATAAGACAGAGTACAAAGAGCGTAGAAATCACTATGCGTTTTATTCTGTAAATGCACCTATTACTGGATTTGACAGTGATAGAGATAGCTTTATTGGACTTTACAACGGATTTGATGCGCCTAAGGCAGTAGTTGCCGGTAAATCCAACAATTCTGTTGCAGATGGTTGGTCACCTGTAGCATCCCACTCTTTAGATATCGAATTAAAAGCAGGAGAACAAAAAGAACTTGTATTCATATTAGGTTATGTTGAGAACAAAGAAGAAGAGAAATGGGAATCAAAAGGCGTTATCAATAAGAAGAAAGCTAAAGAAATGATTGATCAATTCAAAACCGCAGCAGATGTGGACAAGGCATTTAACCAACTTAAAGAGTATTGGGATTCTTTGCTTTCACAATATACAATTAAGAGTAATGACGAAAAACTTGACCGTATGGTAAACATCTGGAATCAGTATCAGTGTATGGTTACCTTCAATCTGTCGAGAAGTGCATCTTACTTTGAATCCGGTATAGGAAGAGGTATGGGCTTTAGAGATTCAAACCAAGACTTGTTAGGTTTTGTACACCAAATTCCTGAAAGAGGGAGAGAAAGACTTTTAGATATTGCTGCTACACAGCTTGAAGATGGTGGAGCATATCATCAATATCAGCCGCTTACTAAAAAAGGTAATAATGAAATTGGTGGAGACTTTAATGACGATCCATTATGGTTAATTATTGCTGCTGCTGCCTACATTAAAGAGACTGGTGACTTTGCAATTCTGAAGGAACAAGTACCTTATGATAATGATATGAGCAAGGCAACATCTTTCTTTGAGCACCTAAGACGTTCCTTTAATCATGTTACAAACAACCTTGGGCCTCATGGATTGCCATTGATAGGAAGAGCAGACTGGAATGATTGTCTCAATCTAAACTGCTTCTCAAGTACTCCAGATGAGTCCTTCCAGACTACTACAAGTAAAGATGGTAAGGTTGCAGAATCAGTTATGATTGCCGGTATGTTTGTATACACTGGTGTTGACTACATGAAAATATGTGAATATATGGGCTTTAGCGATGAAGCTAAAATAGCTCAAAAGCAGATTGATGAAATGAAAGAAACTATTCTTAAGTACGGATATGATGGAGAATGGTTTGTAAGAGCATATGATGACTTCGGAAGAAAAGTAGGAAGTAAGGAAAATGAAGAAGGTAAGATATTCATAGAATCACAGGGCTTCTGCGTAATGGCAGGTATAGGTCTTGAAGATGGAAAGGCAATAAAAGCAATGGATTCCGTTAAGAAATATCTTGATACTCCATACGGAATAGTGCTTAATAATCCTGCCTTCACTAAGTATTATATAGAGTATGGCGAAATTTCAACATACCCTGCCGGATATAAAGAAAATGCAGGTATATTCTGCCACAACAACGCATGGATAGTTTGTGCTGAAACTGTTGTTGGAAGAGGAGATATGGCTTTTGAATACTATTCAAAGATTGCTCCTGCTTATACAGAAGAAATCAGTGAAATTCATAAGACTGAACCTTATGTTTATGCACAGATGATAGGCGGAAAAGATGCAAGACGTATGGGAGAAGCTAAGAACTCATGGTTAACCGGAACAGCTGCATGGAATTTTGTTGCAATTTCACAATGGATTTTAGGTATCAAGCCTGAATTTGAAGGCTTGATGATTGATCCATGTATTCCAAAAGACTGGAGCGGATATACAATTTCAAGGCTTTACAGAGGATCAACGTATGTTATAGATGTTAAGAACCCTACTCATGTATCTTCAGGTGTGAAGAAAGTTACTGTTGATGGAGAGGAAATTAGTGGAAATATCCTCCCGGTTTTCAATGACGGTAAAGAACATAAAGTAGAAGTTGTAATGGGTTAATTCACCAAAAGAATTAAGCGAGCAAAAAGCACAGTATACGAAAAATATGCTACAAGTTTAGTTTTTTATAGTCTAGGAATTCATAAAAATTCCTAGACTATGTAAAATTATAAATTTAAAAAGCTATAACAATAAAACAGCTAAAAACAAACCTAATTAAAGTGAAACCTTGTTTTAGTGTCAAATGACGCAATTACTTGACCTGAGCATTAGAAGCTGTTGC
>CAYXPB010000270.1:0-7145 GCA_964466645.1 uncultured Acetivibrio sp.
TGTTTGCTATGCCTTTAAATATTTGGGCAATCCCTACTATTCTTTTTCAACCTTACACTTCCCTTCAGTAAATACTTATTCACCTAGAAGCTTAAATAGAAGTTATAGAATAAACGATTGGCAGATATTTGTAAGAATATTTCTTTTAGAACGGCGATGAATGTGGGTTGAAGTTCGCACAGACATACCCTAAAAGGTTGATAGTGCAATGGATGTAAAGGGTATTCGGCTCTGCCTCCGATGAACGAGCTATGCTCGCCCTTGACATCCCGAACAATAGTGTCGATGTTTGCATAATACAATTTTCCGCAATTTTACCGTCACTTTAACATGCAATTTATGGAAATGACTGATGGTTAAAAAATTATTGTGTATTTGTATATTCAGTGATATAATTACTTTTTCAAACAGCGCTTACAAAGGTTGTGAACTTTGATAAATGATAAATATGAGCTTCGCTTTGCTAAAAAATGTTTAACTAACTAATTCATTTCTATGGTCAGGCAACCCTTAAGAAGACTATATAATAAACTATTGCATATTTTTAACGTTTTTTAACAGTTTTATCGTTTGTCGAGTCAGATGGTTAAAAAACTTTACTATTGGCGTGTCAAAAAATTCACCTTGGTGATTTTATAATGCTTATATTGTCTGTGTTTTTTAATAAGGCTGCAGCTCGTAAGTTCTGCTTGTAGCAAGTCATCAATAACAATGCGTTTGCAGCACTATCAAAGGATTGGGGCTCAAATGTTATTCGTCTTGCCATGTATGTGGGAGAGGACGGTTACGCAAAAGACCCGAAAACTATAAAGCAAAGGTTAATTAATGGAATAGATTTAGCCATTGCAAACGATATGTACGTAATCGTTGATTGGCATGTACATATGCCTGGAGATCCAAATGCTGAAGTATATAGCGGGGCTATGGATTTCTTTGACGAAATTTCTACGCTTTATCCAAATGATAAACATATCATTTATGAATTGGCAAATGAGCCAAGCAGTAATGACCCTGGGGTTCCTAATAATGCTGCAGGATGGGAAGCTGTAAAGTCTTATTCTGAGCCTATCATTAAGATGCTTCGTGACAAGGGAAATGAAAATATTATTATTGTAGGAAGTCCCAACTGGAGCCAGCGTGCCGATTTGGCAGCGGACAACCCTATAAATGATGCAAATACCGTATACACCGTTCATTTTTACACAGGTACTCATAAGCCTGCCACAGACAGTTCAGACAGAAATAATGTTATGAGTAATGCTATCTATGCAATGGAAAAAGGTCTTGTGCTTTTTGCCTCTGAGTGGGGTACTAGTGAAGCGACAGGTAATAACGGACCATATCTGGATGAAGCAGATGTATGGCTTGATTTCCTAAATAAAAATAACATTAGCTGGTGTAACTGGTCATTGACAAATAAAAACGAAACATCAGGAGCGTTTACGCCTTTTGAGCTTAATAAATCAGAGGCTACCGATATGGATCCCGGTGAAGATCAAGTGTGGGATATTAAGGAATTAAGTGTTTCAGGGGAATATATACGTGCAAGAATCAAGGGCGTTGATTATGAACCAATTGACCGTACAATAAGAAAAGATTATACAACGGTAATATGGAACTTTGATGACGGAACTGATCAAGGGTTCGCTGTAAATGGTGACAGTCCTGTAAAAGAAGGTATAACGGTAACAAACTCATATAATTCACTTCAGATATCAGGCTTAAATGCAAGCAACGATATTTCTGACGGCAACTACTGGGCAAACCTCCGACTCTCAGCGGACAATTCAAGTACACGCCCCGATATTTACGGAGCAGAAAGACTTACAATGGATGTTATTGTTGCAGAGCCGACAACAGTTTCTATAGCGGCTATTCCTCAAAGTTCTACAAAGGGCTGGGCTAATCCGTTGAAAGCGGCTAGAGTAACAGCGGAAGATTTTGAAGAGCAAGAGGACGGTAAATACAAAGCAGTCTTAACTATAACAACAATAGATTCTCCTAACTTTGAAGCAATTGCACAAGATGAACAAAACAGTATAATGACCAATATTATTCTGTTTATTGGCACAGAAAACGCAGATGTAATAGCTCTAGACAATATTGCAGTATCTGGAAATCGTGCGGTTGTTGAACAGCCTGTTGAGCATGCGCCTCTTGGAAAACCCACTTTACCTTGTGATTTTGAAGATGGTACCCGACAGGGTTGGAACTGGGATGCCTCATCTGGGGTAAAAAGTGAGTTGAAGATAGAAGAGGCAAATGGTTCAAAGGCTATTTCATGGGATGTTGCTTATCCCGAAGTTAAGCCAGAGGATGGCTGGGCTTCAGCACCCCGTATCATGTTGTCGAACATTAATACAACTCGTAAGGATAACAAATATCTTACCTTTGATTTTTATTTAGACCCTATCCGTGCAAATGAGGGAGTTCTTTCAATTAATCTTGCCTTTGCACCACCTAGTCTTGGGTATTGGGCACAGGCTTCTAAAAATTTCGATATTTCATTGGAAGCATTGGCAGGTATGGAAAAAACCGAAGATGGACTTTATCATTTCAAAGCTAGCTTTGATTTAGACAAATTAAATGATGACAAAGTGTTTAAACCAAATACTCCTTTACGTGACATCACAATTGTTGTGGTTGATGTGCAAAGTGATTATGCCGGAAAAATGTATATGGACAACATAGCATTTGAACCGGAATCAAAAGAGTATCTGATTAGTGTTGATGACCTATCCCACGGAAGCATTGTAGCAAGTTCGGTATACGCAGAGGCAGGGACAATGATAGAACTTACAATTACTCCTGATTTAGGTTACCGCTTAGAGACTGGTTCGCTTAAGTATAATGACGGTACAACGGATACAATAATAAGCGGAACAAGCTTTGTTATGCCTGCAAAAGATATAACCCTAACTGCAAAGTTTGGAAAGAAACCGTCGGAAAGCAGCAGTAAAGGTTCATCTTCTTCAAAGAGTAAACCTGTTTCTAAACCGACACCTACTGTTACATCTACAACTATGCCGGAGTCTACTCCTATACCAGGTTCATCCGGAAAAAATTCGGGATACACGGTGCAAGTTTCAGTATATGCTAATAGTGAGACGGATAGTACTGGCGGATCTGTTGCTGTAATTGATGCTGAACAATTAATCGAGGCAATAAATAAGGCTATTGAAGAAGCAACTAAATTAGATAAAGCAATATCAGCAATTAAAATCATTGTAGAGGCAGAAAAGGATGTGAAATCATTTGATGTAAGCATTTCAAAGGAAGATGTGAATTCTTTTGTGGATAAGAAACTTGAAAAAGTAATAATATCCACAGCCATATCAACTATATCCTTTGATCAAAAAGCTATATCAAAGATTTCCTCAAGCTCAAAAGAGGATGTTAAAATTAGCATTTCAGTTCCTTTATTATCAAGTATCCCTGCTGAGCTTACGAAAATAGTTGGGGACAGACCTGTTATAAGCTTAAGTGTCATTAGTGGTAATGAAACCATATCCAATTTTGAAGGCAAGGTAACAGTAGATTTGCCGTACACTCTTGGTGAAGGTGAAGATTCCAATGCAGTTGTGATTTATTCTATAAATGCCGATGGCAAATATGAGATGATTAAGGACTGTGTTTATAACAAGGCTACAAAACAAGTAACATTTAAAACAAGTAGCCTTTCATTATATGCGCTAGGTTATAACAAAGTAGACTTTTCGGATGTATCCGGTTGGTACAACGAATCTGTAAACTTCCTTGCTGCAAGGGGTATAATAAAAGGCACGGGAAAAGATATTTTTGCACCAAATGCAAACATCACAAGAGCAGAGTTTGTTCAGATACTTGCCAACATGGCAGGAGTAGATAAGAGCAAATACTCAAGTTCAGCCTTTAAGGATGTAAAGATCAATGACTGGTTCAACAGCGCAGTACAATGGGCGTATGAAAGTGGTATTGCATATGGAGCTAATGGTAGTTTTAACCCAAATGCCAATATAACCCGTCAAGATATGGCAGTTATTCTTGATCAGTATAATAAAAAGGTTTCGGGTTATAGCCTGGAAAGTATAAATAAAGCTATGAAATTCAACGATGACAGCGAAATTGCAGAATATGCAAAAGCATCGGTAGCAACTATGCAAGAGGTAGGAGTTATCTCGGGAAAGGGTAACAATACCTTTGATCCAAAAGCCAATGCAACAAGGGCAGAAGCTTCAAGCATGATTGCCTCATTAATACAAAAAAGCATAGAATAAATATGATTTATAAAAAACAAGCGGTAGGTTTATTACAGCCTACCGCTTGTTTTTTTGTAAATTGGGGGAAACAAGAAGTATACCTTAAAAACAATTACTAAAGCCAATTAAGCAGAGGCTTACAGATTCTATGCAAAGGTCACGTAATGGAGTCGTTTGATAGTAAAACAACAGGTAAGACCTTCAAGTGAATATTAATTGCCTATATAGATTAGTAGGAATTTATTATTAAGAAGTTATTAAATATTTGCCACATAATCGGTTGACTTAAAACTGAAATTTATTGATACTTATAGTAAGGTGATATAAGTTTGTGTAACCCGTATATTAGAACTTTATTATATAGGTCATTTCAAACAATAACCTATAAAATAACAAAATTTGCACTCTAAAGCCCATCAATTAAGTCAAAAAACTTTCAAACATGAGAACACTATTTTGCATTACAAAAAGTGCAACAAAATTTTTGAAAGTGCAATTGACCGGTTGTTTTATGGTAATCACCTTGTATTAGAAATAATAAAATATTTATAGAAGAGGGAGAAAGAGCATGAAAGGATTATTGAAATTTTTATTGATTGTGGTTATAACTGCTTCTTTTGGGGTATCAGTTCAATCTGTTAAAGCAGAAGATTTAGAAAATAATTATTTAGGTCTAAAGATCCCACAGGTGGGAAATGTGATGATTGCTGAAGGTTTGCAGCATACAGTTAAATTAAAAGCCGATGGCACAGTAATAGCTGTTGGTGCAAACGATGAGGGACAATGTAATCTGGAAAATTGGAAAGACATAGTTCAAGTTTCAGTAGGTCTTTCCCATACCATAGGTTTGAAAAGTGATGGAACAGTTGTAGCGGCCGGAAGTGATTATTATGAAGAATGTAACGTAGAAGAGTGGGAAGATATAGTTCAAGTGACTACAGGAGATTATAATACATTTGGTCTAAAGAGTGATGGAACTGTTATAGCTGTTGGAGAAAATAGGTTAAAGGAATGTGATGTTAGCGAATGGAAAGATATAATACAAATTTCAGCAGGATATAATCATACTGTTGGTCTGAAGAGTGATGGGACAGTTGTGGCGGTTGGAGATAATGTTTGGGGGAAATGTAACGTAGAAGACTGGAAGGATATTGTTCAAGTGTCTACATGGTATAGACATACATTAGGATTAAAGAGTGATGGTACGGTAGTAGCTGTTGGTAGTAACACTTGGGGAGAATGTGATTTGCAAGATTGGAAAGATATAGTGCAAGTTTCGGCGGGATATGAGCATAGTGTTGGCTTAAAAAAAGACGGAACAGTTGTAAACGTAGGGAGAGCTTTTTATTCAGAGTACAATGTAGAAGACTGGAAAGACATAGTTCAAGTTTCAATTTGTAAAGGTATAGTAGGATTAAAGAAAGATAATACCGTAGTATCCACTGGAGAAAACTATAAATATGCTTTTGGAAAATGGGAAGACGTAACACAAATATTTTCAGGTCTTTCGCACACATATGGATTAAAGAGTGATGGAACAATATTAACAGCAATGGATGAGACCTATGGCGATTACAATTTGGAGGAGTGGGAAGATATAGTACAAGTTTCTTTAAATGAAAGACATGTATTAGGTTTAAAAACGGATGGAACAGTTGTAACTTACGGTTCAAATACATATGGAGAATGTAATGTAGAAGAATGGGAAGATATTGTTCAGGTTTCAGCAGGTAGTCAATTTAGTGTCGGTCTTAAGAGTGATGGAACAGTTGTAGCTGTCGGAGATTATAATTTTGCTCAAAACCAAAGCATAGAAGAGTGGAAAGATATAGTGCAAGTTTTAGCAGGCGCTAATTATATAGTGGGTTTAAATCAGGATGGATCAGTTGTAACAGTAGCTGATAGTTTTTGGTATGATGATATAAAAGACTGGAAAGATATGGTACAAGTTTCTGCAAATTATTATTTTATAGCAGGCTTGAAGAAAGATGGAACGGTTGTAATTGCGGGGGATTATAATGATCGGTCTCCTATTATACCTAACGATAATAGTGTTGCTGAGGTATTAAAAGTAGAAGAGTGGAAAGACATTGTACAAGTGTTAACTGATTTTAGTGGTTTTCGTGTAATAGGTTTAAGGAAAGATGGCTCGATAGTGTACGAAGGTTCGCAGTATGGCATAGATAAGTTAGAAGATTGGAAGGATATAGTGCAAGTATCAATGCAGGATAATTTTGTAGTAGGACTAAAAAAGGATGGAACTTTAATTGTAGAGAATTTAAAACTTGAACCTAGTTTAAATAGCGATGTTGAAAAATGTTATAAAACTGGAGATGTAGATGGAGATGGAAAGATAACATCAATTGACGCTGGTTACATAAAAAAATATTTACTTGGTAGTATCACAAAATTTCCGTCAGAGAATGGACTAGAGGCTGCCGATGTAGATGGAAACGGACAGATTAACTCCTTAGATTTAGCTTTCGTTGTTAAATATTTGCTTGGTCTAATCAAAGAATTTCCTAAAGACATTTTAATGCAATAAACAAAATATTATTGAAGATAGATTTCAAAGTAGTTATTTTGGAAGAATAAGATATGACGCCTAAAAGTTTTTTAAAGATCAGATCCTGTTGTTAAAGATCTGAAGGTAATGCAATTATCTAGGAGGGTTTTGCAAATAATTAATTTGTATTACCTTCTTTTTGTTTTATAAAGGTGTTTATTTAATATATATTTATAAATAAGATTGGAAAAGCAATATTGAAAAGAGAACATAAAAAGTCCCTCACGAGCCTTTTGTATCAAGATTTATGAGGGATTTGATTTTGAATTGGAAAAGGAGTGGATAATGTATATATCAAATAAAGTTGGTAAATGAACTTCACCCCAATCAATGCCATATAA
>CAYXPB010000271.1:0-7136 GCA_964466645.1 uncultured Acetivibrio sp.
TATATTTTTACAAAGAAAAAATACTGGTTTTGGTGATAGTGTGGGCTAAGGCGAGCTGAATGTATTTATGAAGATAAGCAGATAAAAACATAAGGAAATATATAAGGTTGTTTATTTGAAAGGAGGATAAGTGTGTATTGGTCTAAAATAGGTAGAATACCATTAGGGGTTAAAGCTTTTATAATTACTTTTCCAGGAGGATTACTATTACAAGCACTTATTGGATTTAAAGAAATAAACTTTTTAAGAAGCTTTTTAATTGCATTAGGTTATTCAACAGGTGTTTCATTTGTTGGCTCATTTATCAAACATAAAAAGTCTTCAAACGAATTGACAGAAAATGAAAATAATATAAACCGTGCATATTTGAGTCTTTTTATGGGTGCTACAAGTATACCAGGTTTTCCTTTTTTAATATTGAGTATACTGGGGATTTTTTATGGGATTCCTGGCTTGAAGTCCTCAAAAAAGAAAATTGCTATTTTAGGAATTGTTTTGAGTTGCATTGGATTATTTTTTGCTGTAATAGTATATGGAAGTATTTTGTATAATCAAATAATAAGGAAGTGTTAGGGAAATCTTTTGTTTAGAAGGTCATAAATATTTTTGATCATTTTATAGGAGTGAAGTCATGCATTTAATAGTAAATTTTATTATATTTTTATTGGTGTTTTTAGTTACTTTATTTGTAACAAAAGTTTTGATTTTAATTATAGATAAAAAATTTGGATTTTTTGAATTATGTTATAAGAAAATTAACAAATCAAAAAAAGTAAAAATGTACAAAATCATGTCAAATATAACTGTATCGCTTTTTGCTGGTATAATATGTGCATGTCGGAGTGATGTGAATCCATACAATTTAGGTATAGGTTTGGGCATTTTAAATGGCATAATTGGTGCAGTTTTTGATGAAAGGTAGTGAGGCTTGGTAATATTTAGAATCTGGAAATAAATATTACTTAACTTATAAAAAGGCAGATTTGATGATCAGAAACGTCAAGTCTGCCTTCATTAATTATCGGATAATTGCGTTTTGGTCATCATAAGCAAAGATAAAGCTGTCATTATTACTTTACACATTTTTCTCGAATAGCAATATGTGTAAAAGGATGTCGCAATATCTTTGACAGCTAATAAAAGCAAGATCAAAGAAAATAACGAGTTTACGTTTACCGTAAAATATGCAAATAAGACCAACCTTAAAATAAGGAATACATATATTGAGTTTGAATTACCTGATGGAATCAGTGCTGTAGACAAGGGTAATGGAAGACAACAAGGCAATATTATTACATGGGACCTAGGTAATCTTGACGCAAAAGAAAAAGATCAGATTAAATTAAAAGTAAAAGCCAGTTCAATTAACAAGGCAGACATAGTTAAGGAATTTGCCGCTACAATCTTTAGTGAGGATTCAAAGCTTTCCAATCTATACGATGATACCTCAGAACTTGGAATAATGGTTTATTCCAATAGGTTTGACAATTCGCACAAGCGATATATACTTGGTTATCTCGATGGTACGTTCAAGGGAGAACGCAATATAACCCGTGCAGAAACAGCGGTAATCTTTGCAAGAATATTGGAATTGCAGGATTTAAAGGTTACAAATAGAAGCCAGTTCCAAGATGTAAAATATAATTTTTGGGCTGCAGATCATATCTATGCTTCGGTACAGGTTGGTTTGTTTGAAGGGATAGGCAGTGCATACTTTAATCCAAATGAACCAATAACAAGAGCAGAACTTGCAACAGTTATTGCAAATTACTTGAAAATATCCAAAACTGGTAATCAGCAACCTTTTGAATTGTCCTTCAATGATATTTCATATCATTGGGCTAATGGAAATATCGAAGAAATAGTGAGATATGGTATTGTAGAAGGCTATGAAGATGGTTCGTTCAAGCCTGAAAAGCAAATAACAAGGCAGGAAGCGGTTATGATGATTAACCGTATGCTCTATAGGGGGCCTTTGAATAAATCGACCAATACTTTCAATGACATGAAAAGTGATCATTGGGCTTTTGAAGGTGTTGAAGAAGCTGTCAGTTCACATGAATTTGAAATAAATGATTACGAAAAAGAAAATATGCTTAAGTTGTTAAAGGATTCGATTTGGTAAAACAATACAACCTCATAGACGTAAAAACGAAGGACCTCGATTCGAGGCCCTTTGTTTTTTTAATTATTCCTACTCTTTTACTTTTTGTAACTTAATTTATTATAGTTCGTCAAGTAATTTATTTAGAATTACAGCAGCTTGTGCTCTATTCGCAGTAGCCTTTGGAGCAAATCCACCATCTGGCATACCACTAATAATTCCAGCCTTTTGCATTGCAGCTACAGATTCTTTTGCATATTGTGAGATAGTCAAACTGTCTTTAAAATTAGCAGCTTCTGAAGTATTAGCTAGAGTAATTCCTGAAGCCTTTATCGCACTGAGTGTCATAACTGCCATGTCCTGACGGCTTATTTTCTCATTCACACCAAAAGTTCCATCAGGTTTACCTTTGACAATACCTAACTCATAGGCAGTTACAACCGCTTTTTGATACCAGTCTTCAGCTTTTACATCTGAGAATGGATTTGCCACACCTTGAGATGTAAGATCAAAGGTTTGAACAAGCATTTGAACAAACTCTGCTCTCGTTACTTCCTTATTTGGAAGGAAAGTGTCTTTAGTTACACCTTTAATAATATCACGAGCCGCTAGAGCTTCTATGCTTTCTACTGCCCAAGATGTCTCACCTATGTCTTTAAGGCTAACTTCAACTGGTATAGCCGTATATTTACTAAAATGTTTTGCTTTAAACTGAATAATGCCATTTTTATAACGACCATTTTTTACTACTTCTAGTTTTCCGTTATCAGCAATATAGTAAACTACAACTCTTCCTGGCTTTACTCCTGCTTCTAGAGCATATGGATAGGATACTTGAACCTTTTGCTTTGCACCAAAATTGCTGACTTTTTCTCCTCCAACACTCAGGTTAAAGTCAAATACAACATTTTTGCCTACTTTACTTCTTACTTCTTCAGACAAACTGGTTGTATCTACTTTAATTATTTGTAAACTAATTTCTGCATCTGGTTTAGCGTCTGCAAAGAGAGATGCTGGCAATTCAACGCTAGCTAACCCTGCATTTATTTCAATCTTTTTAACATCAGCTGCAGCTTTAACAAGTGATGCAGCAAGTGTTACAACAACATCTTTTGCTTGATCCGTATTGGTAACTTCAATTTTAACTGTGCCATCTTTAACATTTTTAATTGCTTCTGTAAATGTTGTTTCATTGACTTTAGCAGTTGACGTACCCTTACTATCAACAACTGCTTGCACGGTTACAGTATTACTACTTACTGTTCCTTCGGTGGTTACTTTTCCGCCGGTATTTCCCTTTCCTCCAGTACTCCCCTTTCCACCGGTACTTCCTGAACCTCCGGTGCTTCCTGAATCACTTTCTTTAACGAGAGTCAACTCACCATAAACAGATGTATCCTTATAGCCGGATCCTGTTGCATCACTCCATGCAGCCGCACTCTGACGTGAACCATTTTTTGCATCATTGATCTGGACGTCAAAACCTATCTTCTTGCCTTTTGCTGGAGTCATAGCCTTTAACGGAATCTTAACTTCAACAGTATAGTTTGTTCCTGAAATACTAGTTGCTGATTCAAACCCTTCTGCAAGACTTGCAGGACTGATAGTAACCTCATTATCAAAGTTTATTCTATACTGTCCATCGTTACCTTCTTCATAACTCGATGTTTTACCGTTGTTCTGGTCAACAAATATCTCAACAGAATCCTGTTCCCATGCGTTTGCACTGCTTTTGTCAAGCTTATCATCTTGAACTTCGATGAGCACATAGAGATTCTTTTCATCCCAAAGAGCTTTCGCTACACCAGTAGCACCTTTCAATTCTGTCTGATACTGGTTAACCTCCATACCATATACTGAACGCCATACGGAATCCAATTTACCGTCAATAATAGGTTTACCAAACAAAGCCTTCGCCTGCTTTGTTACTTTCTCTTTATGTGGATTTTCCGCTATGAATTTATCCGGATCCATAATAGCATAGTAAGCTGGTTTAGCCTGGAAGCTTTCATCAAACAACAACGGACTACCTTCTTTTCTCCAGCTTGTCGAATCAATTAAGCCCCACAGGGTCACACGTTTTATACTTTCATTATATTCTTTATAGAGCTTAAACAATTGAGCATATAAATAACCCTGAGCATTGGCTTGTTCTTCAGTAAGTTTACCGTTACTTCCAAACGTGACATCAAGCTCAGTGACGCTTATTTCAACTCCTAAAGAGCTAAACTGTTCTAATGAAAGTCGCACATTATCTACGTTTGTGCCACTGTTGTAATGAGATTGCATACCAATACCATCAATCAGCAAATCGCCATTGTGATCTTTAGCATATCGGTCATTAATATCCTTAACCATGCTGTAGATTACAGATGCTTTCAATTGGTCATCATCATTGTAATCATTGTAATACAATTTGATGTCCTTCCACTCAGGATGATCATTAAGTACTTCTTTAGCAATCAAAAATGACTCTTCTACATAGTTTTCGCCAAGGGCATTGTACCAAGGAGATTTACGCAACCCAGTCTTCCAATTCTCAGTTGTAACTTTAGTAGTCAAATCATCTCTAATAGCTTCGTTGACTACATCCCATGAAATAACCTTATCTCCATAGCTCTCCATAACTGTCCTGATATGAGTTCTTAAGTTTTGACGAGCCACATCCTCAGCCAATGGAGTAGTACCATCGTCATCCGTACTCAACCATAAAGGCATCTGGCTATGCCATACCAACACATGACCAACCAATTGAAGGCCCTCATTTTGAACTTTCGCTACAAGAGCATTTTCCTCATCAAAGTTAAATTCCTTATTATCGTCATACGCATAATCTGGTTTCATTAAATTTTCTGTTGTAACTACATTGTGATGTTGCTTTAGAAGCTGAAAACGTTGGCCTTCAAAGTCAGAATCATTAATCGCACTACCAATTAAGAAATCATCTTTATAAGCTTCTTTTATCGGAGTCAAGTCAGTTTGTACAGGCTTGGTTTTTACAGAACCGATATAAGAAATTTCAAAGTCATCCATGTAATAGGTTACAGTTTCCGCTGGTTTTCCTGCTGTTTCTACATAGGCATTCAATACGGATGGAGTAGTTCCTATTGTCAAATCACCCGATAATTCCACCCACTCTTCATCAGTAGCTGTTACATTAGCAGATACGTTGGCATATGAACTGCTTCCTAATTGCACACTGATACGTAGTACAGTTGGTGTTTGGCCGGGAGCCATTTTCACCCAAGTAGACAAATGATATTTATGGCCTTTATGCATTTTACCCATAACATCTAAGATTGGGCCGTTATATTCTGAATACACACTTGCAGAAACACTCTTTGCTCCGTCTGTCGTATGGTTGGCCTCAGTTGTGGATTCAATACTTCCACTGTCAGGAAATCTAATTTTCCAATCCCCAAGACCCTCTTCAAAATCAGCTTTAATTCCTGTCTGATCGAGATCCCCTTCATCAGGAGTTGTGGCAGGAGTCACATCTACTATATTTACTTCGTCAATATAAATGTCAGCAGTTGAGGCATCTGTCTCAACATAAATTATAAGTTCAGATGTTTGGTCAGGTACTTCGTAACCTTTTACTTCAAAGGTTGTCCACTCTGTAGAAGTAACTGTTTGGTTACCCATCATCCAAGGATATATGTTCTCTCCTAGTAGTGGAGAGTCTACTTTCGATGCTACATGAACTAAATCACTACCAGACCCTAATCTAACCTTCAAGGATATATCATATGTATTCCCAGATTGCATATAGCTGGTTAAATCAATGCTTGGTGCATTTGAATTTGTCTCTCTGTCTGTGAACTTAAGGGATTGTGTTCCTTCTGACGCATAAACATCAGATACAACTGTGGTTCCTATTCCATTCCATACCGGACCCCATCCACCAACTTCTCCATCCTCGAAGCTTTGGCTCAATACGGTCACTGGTGCTACAACAGGTGTAACCGTTTCAATTATTAATACTTCATCAATATAAATGTCAGCAGTTGAGGCATCTGTCTCAACATAAATTATAAGTTCAGATGTTTGGTCAGGTACTTCGTAACCTTTTACTTCAAAGGTTGTCCACTCTGTAGAAGTAACTGTTTGGTTACCCATCATCCAAGGATATATGTTCTCTCCTAGTAGTGGAGAGTCTACTTTCGATGCTACATGAACTAAATCACTACCAGACCCTAATCTAACCTTCAAGGATATATCATATGTATTCCCAGATTGCATATAGCTGGTTAAATCAATGCTTGGTGCATTTGAATTTGTCTCTCTGTCTGTGAACTTAAGGGATTGTGTTCCTTCTGACGCATAAACATCAGATACAACTGTGGTTCCTATTCCATTCCATACCGGACCCCATCCACCAAGATTACCATCCTCAAAATCTTGGTACAATACAACATTGTCCCCCAGCGAATCTTCAGCCTTTGCTACCTGTCCAAACTGCCCTGTCGAAATAACCAACATCGCCACAAGCAGAATAGAAATGACTTTTTTGAATTGTTTACGCATTACAGAATTACCTCCTAAATATGTATTTGACAAGCTTTGCAACTTTTCCTAAACTGTAAAATTATCTCCTTTCTAAATTGTATTTTAACTGCAAAGTAAATTATTTATTAGTCAGATATTCATGAAACAAATACCGGCAAACAACAAAATTTAAATTTCATCTTAAATATTGTATAGGTTATTTTTTGAAATGCCTTATATTTTATATTTTTAATAGTACTCCCAGTTTAAATGATACATAATTATTCGTAAAAACAAAATGTTTTATTTGCTTTTTAATAATTATTACAAGTTTAATGCTATAAAAGCCTAAAAATTATATATAAAAATTACCTTACAAAATACTATATTTATGAAAGTTCTCTAGATAAATATCAATCATATGCATTATAATATAAAACGAAATGAAATCCAATATTTATAATGTATATTTAATTTCTAAAAAATAAATAATCACGCTGTACCACCCTTTCAAAGGGTGGTTTGATTTTGCCCCTATAAGGGG
>CAYXPB010000272.1:0-6087 GCA_964466645.1 uncultured Acetivibrio sp.
TCGGAGTATCTGTCAATGACTGATAATGTTGCAGTTGAAGTTATCCTAGATAGAACAAACAGGCTTTCCTTTAGAGGTGCGATTGTAAGAAGAAGTAAATGTAAAAGCTATTTTGAATATGGCATAGAGATAAGAGAAATTTCCGAATCAAATTATGAATGCCTTAAACACTATTTAAATTATTTAGCCTCTGATTAATAAAATTTATAAGTAAAAGATGCTCTGCTAAAGAAACATATAGTTTGAATATCTTATAGCCTATGATATACTATACGCTATAAGACTTTCAGGATAAAGGCTAGCAAAACATGCAAACATTATGACAAAACTATTAATGGTGATTATACACAAAAGGTGTAAAAGCTTATGAGGCAAAGGGGAGAAAAAATGATTAAAGATATTTATCTTGACAATAGTGCTACGACAAAGCCCTATGACGAAGTAATAGAGTTTATTTCGCATATTAATAAAAATGTATACGCAAATCCATCATCTTTGCATAGTAAAGGGTTAGAGGCAGAAAAGTATATAAAAAGTGCTAGAGAAATTATTGCTAAATCGTTAGCAGTAGATAATCAGGAGATTTATTTTACATCGGGTGGAACGGAAGCTAATAATCTCGCTATAATCGGATATCTTGAGGGAAATCCTAGAAAAGGGAATAAAATCATAACAACAAAAATAGAGCATCCTTCAGTGTTAGAAGTATACAAGAATTTAATTGATAGAGGTTACATTGTTGATTTCATTGACGTGGATGAAAAGGGAGTAATCAACTTAAATAGTTTAAGAGAGGCAATAGATGATCAAACTGCATTAATAAGTATAATTTATATAAATAATGAAATTGGAAGTGTGCAGCCTATTAGTGAAATCGTTGAAATAAAGAACAGTATAGACAGAGAAATTGCAATTCACGTGGATGCTGTTCAAGCTTACGGAAAAGTAAAAATTTCACCTAAAAAGTTAGGAATTGATTTGATGTCTATGAGTTCACATAAGATTCATGGACCAAAAGGTGTAGGAGCTTTATATGTAAAGAAAGGTTTAAAAGTAAAGCCTGTGTTGATAGGTGGAGGACAGGAGTTTACTATGAGGTCGGGAACAGAAAATGTTTCCGGAATATGCGGATTTGGAATGGCAGCAGATATAACTACTAAAAAAGTAGACGAGAATTATTTGAGGTGTATGAAAATAAAGGAGTACTTTAAAAACAGACTATATGAGGAGTTCTCGGAAGATGCTTTTATAGTGTCACCAAGAGAAGCATCGCCTTATATTCTCAATGTTTCTTTTTCAAATATTCGTGCAGAAGTTCTACTACATCACCTTGAAATGGAGAACATTTTTGTTTCTACAGGTTCTGCGTGTTCTTCGAAAAAGAACACGCACAGTCATGTGCTAAAGGCATTAGGCTTAAGGCCTGAAAGAATTGAGGGGGCAATAAGATTTAGCTTTTCTGCTTTTAATTCTATAAAAGAGATGGAGTATACTATTAATGTTTTAAAAGAGATTTTACCGAAGATTAATATAAAACGCGGAGGAAAAGGATGAAAAAAGTAATTTTGGTTAGATATGGGGAGATTTTGCTAAAGGGTTTAAATAGACCCGTATTTGAAAAAAAGTTGATTGATAACATAAAGAGGGCGATACACCGATTAGGAAAGGTTAGTGTTTTCAAATCTCAGGCTAGGATATATGTAGAACCACAGGTAGAGGACTACGATTTTGATGAAGCACTTGGTCTTTTGACTAAGGTTTTTGGTATTGTATCGGTGAGCCCTGTATGGAAGATTGAAACCAACTATGAAGTTATAAAAGAGAAGTCCCTTATAATGATAAAGGATTTGTTGGATAGAAAGGCCTATAAGACCTTTAAGGTTGAGACTAAAAGGGGAGATAAGAGTTTTCCTATGGATTCACTGGAAATAAGCAGGGAGCTTGGCGGATATATTCTTGAAAACTTCCCTGAGCTTAGTGTTGATGTAAAAAAACCGGAATTTGTTTTTTATGTTGAGGTAAGGGAATTTACGTATATTTACTCAGAGAAAATACCAGCTGTGTGTGGCATGCCGATAGGCACAAATGGCAAGGCAGCACTGCTTTTGTCGGGTGGTATAGATAGTCCTGTAGCTGGATGGATGATTGCCAAAAGAGGAGTTGAGCTTGAAGCTGTTCATTTCTATAGTTACCCATATACAAGTGAAAGGGCCAAAGAGAAGGTAATAGAACTTGCCAAAATACTTTCAAAGTTTTGCAATAAGATAAATCTCCATATGGTCCCATTTACCGACATTCAATTGGAGATAAACGAGAAATGCCCACTTGATCAGCTTACTATTATTATGAGAAGAGCAATGATGACTATAACTGAGAAAATTGCTGAAAAAGTAGGTGCTCTAGCTCTTGTAACAGGAGAAAGTGTAGGCCAGGTAGCAAGCCAAACTATCCAAAGCCTCTATGTAACAAATTCTGTAGTAAAAATGCCGGTATTCAGGCCTTTAATTGGAATGGATAAAAACGAAGTGATTGATATCGCAAGAAAAATTGGTACTTTTGAAACATCAATACTTCCCTATGAGGATTGTTGTACTGTTTTTGTTGCAAAACATCCGAATACAAAGCCTACACTTGATAAAATATTATTGTCGGAGAAAAAAGCCAATCTTGAGGAGTTGATTAATAAAGCGATAGAAAATACAGAAGTGTTGGTTGTAGATAATAAATAGACAATAAAATACCATGTAAGTGTAATAATACTTGTATATAGTAATATTTATATAATATAGGGATATCTTTTAGTCGGTTTGGTCTTGTATTAGAAATTAAAAAACTGACCAGTTATTTTTTTGGAATTACCTTATGCTAAAAAGTTCTGATTTGTCTAAAAAAGCTGTTTATTTATAAAGTATGATTTTAATCAGGATTTTTTGAGAATAATAGAAGAAAGAGATATCCATATATTATTTCTATATACAGAAGGTATTTGATATGTTAAATAATATAGCATCTAAAAAAATATATATTATAATACTCATTACTGTTTTGGTTATCAATGCTGCAGCAATTGTTTTTTTTGCTTGGGTGTTGAATGAAAAGACGTTTTATATGGGTGTGAAAATTGAGAATATTGCACTGTCGGGAATTGACGCGTCAAAAGCTAAGGAAAAAATACAGTATGAAATCAATGAAAAATTCGCAGGTAAAAAATTAAGTCTTAAGTACGATGAACGTGAGTGGAGTATTAGTTTGAATGAAATATCCTATGGCTTTTTAGTAGACAATGCAATAGACAATGCCTATAAAATAGGTAGAGAAGGAAACTTTATCAATCGTATTATGACAGTTTACCATGTAAGAGGAAAGAATATTAACATTTCTCTTGCTTCACAATTTGACAGAAACAAACTTAGAAGCATATTAGAAAGCATAAAAACTGAAATTGACCAAGAAGGGGTAAATGCCTCTGCAATTTATAAAAATGGGAAAGTAATTTTTAATAAAGAGATAATAGGCAAGAATATAGATGTTGACAAAAACATGGATTTGTTAGAAAATATATTATTAGAGAAGAAATTTTCATCTATAGAATTAATAGTTGACAATATCTATCCAAGAGTTCGGTATAACGATATTTCTGTTATAGAAAAAGTTGTATCGGCTTTTTCTACATCTTTTAATTCGCAAAAAGTCGATAGAAGCTTCAATATTAAACTAGCATGCGATAAGATAAATAATACTGTTTTATTGCCTGGTGATTCATTTTCAATGGATAAAGCGTTAGGGCAGAGAAGTGTCAGTAATGGGTATAGGAATGCACCTGTTATAATTAAGGGCAAGCTTTTAGAAGGTGTTGGAGGAGGTGTGTGCCAGGTAACAACAACTTTATATGTGGCTGTATTGAAAAGCAAATTAGAAGTTGTCGAGAGAAGACCTCATTCAATGCCGTTAGGCTACGTTGAACCGGGACAGGATGCGACTATCTCAGAAGGATATATTGATTTTAAATTTAAGAATAATAAAGAGTATCCCGTTTTAATAAATGCCCAAGTATCAGGTAGTAATATAACTATAAGAATTGTTGGTATAAAAGAAAAAGTTTCACAAATTATAAGGCTAAAGTCAGTGATAGTAAAGGAATTGCCACCTGAAAAAGAAAAGGTGATTCATGACAGTACGGTTCCTCTTGGAGAAGTAGTAGTTGAAAAAACTGCTTTAAAAGGTCGAAAGGTTGTTGTGTACCGAGAAACTTATGAGAATAATAAACTTATTGAACGAGAAAAAATCTCAGAGGATACTTACCAACCTGTTAGAGGTATAATAAAGGTCAATCCTGCAGTTAATAGTCGATTAAGGTGAGATTCCAAAAAAACTTTACAATTGCTATTTCAAATAATTTGATTTAACGGGCATTGTGACCCAAATGTCATATAGCTTATTTTTTTGAAATTACTCAATTGAAATCACCCAATATAGAAATTACTTAAAAAATGTATAAATTATAAAAAAGTGAGGGTTTTTTTATGAATGATTTCCTGTTCAGCAAAGAAATTAAGTGTCCTGTATGCGACAATAGAATTGAAGTGACAAAAGTCAAGTCTAAAGCATGTATTGTGACATCAAAGGATACAGATTTTTGCATATACTATGAAAAAGTAAATCCAATCCTATATGATGTATGGGTATGTGAATACTGTGGATATGCTGCACAGGGAGAACGATTTGAAGAACTGTCTTATAAAGAAGCAAGCAAAATTAAAAAAAGTATTACACCCTTTTGGAAAAGCAGAAAGTTTAATGGTGAAAGAAATATTGATAGCGCATTAGAAGCATTCAAACTCGCATTGTACAATCTGCAAATGATAGGGGCTAAATCGAGTGATTTGGCAAAAGTTTGTATAAGAATTGCATGGTTGTACAGGCTGAAAAAGGATGAAAGAGAATTTGATTTCTTAAGGTTTGCCTTGAAATTTTATATTGAAACTTTTGATAAAGAGAAATTTCCTATTAAGAAGTTTGATGAATATACATGTATGTATTTAATTGGGGAACTATCGAGAAGAATTGGACAGGTAGATGAAGCTATTTTGTGGTTTAATAAACTTATGACTTCGCCTATGGCAAGGACTAAAAAGAATCTTATAGAGTCTGCTAGGGAACAATACTTTATAGCAAAAGAGGAAAGAGATAAAAATAAACATGCAATTTAAAAAAGTACAAAATTAGCTCTTAATATGAGCTGATTTTTATGTTATTATAAAGATAAATTTGTGAGCGTCGGAGGAAATACGGAAAAATGGAAATAGGAAAAATTCCAAATAGTGTTTTAAAAGAGATTGTTCTCGATAAGATAAAGGGGAAAAGAAAAGAAATCCTTGTAAGGCCAAAGGTGGGAGAAGACTGTTGTGCAGTTGATTTTGGAGATAATGTTTGTGTGCTGTCCTCCGACCCTATTACTGGTGCGGAGAATGAAGTTGGACGTTTGGCTGTACATATTTCATGTAATGATGTTGCATCATGTGGTGCAGAACCTTTAGGACTTCTGGTTACTATATTGGTACCTCCAAGGGCAACTAAGGAAGATCTTGAGTTGGTTATGTCCCAAATAAGTGATACGGCAAATTCATTAAATGTAGATATAATAGGGGGACACACTGAAGTAACTGGTGCAGTTAATCGTTTTGTTATTATTACCACTGCAGTAGGAAATGTATTAAAGGACAAGCTAGTAACCACATCAGGAGCTAAGGTAGGGGATGATATAATTATAACAAAATATGCCGGTATAGAAGGAACTGCAATAATTGCTCTTGATAAGGAGAGAGAACTTACCGATAAAGTGGAAAAGAGTGTTTTGGAAAAAGCAAAAGCTTTAGTTAATGATATAAGTGTTGTAAAGGAAGGAATGATAGCAGGACAATTTGGGGTGAATTCGATGCATGACATTACGGAAGGGGGAGTACTTGGAGCTGTTTGGGAAGTTACAGAGGCTTCGGGAAAAGGTGCTATTGTATATAATGATAGAATTCCTATTTTGAAAGAGACTTTAAAATTTTGAATCCAAATATTTTGACAAATGACCAAAAG
>CAYXPB010000272.1:6097-7108 GCA_964466645.1 uncultured Acetivibrio sp.
AGACATTAAAGTTATGTGAATTTTATAGTATTGACCCGTTAAAATTGATTTCAAGTGGTTGCATGATAATAACCTGTAAGGATGGTAGTGAACTGGTAAAAGAAATGGAAAAGAATGGTGTTAAGGCAACCGTTATAGGTCAAATAACAAATAACAATGAAAAACTTCTTGTTTTAAAGGATGGACATGTTGATATCGATGAGCCTTTATCGGATGAGTTGTATAAAGTAGTCGATTAGAAGTTATTTATACAAAAGGGGGTTTTACTATCAGTATCTTTGAAAGAATGACCAAACAAATGGGAAGTCCCGAAGATGAGGAGAAACAGATTGATTCAATTTCTTTTATTCTAGCAATAATGGTGGTGGCTGTACTACCTCTTATTTTAATTCCTAAGGTGGTTAATACTCCAATTAATACCCGATATTTCTTAGATGTATTCGGGTATTACAAGTTAGTTTTTTTAATTATTCTATCAATGTTTATGTTGACTTTAATGGGTTTTAAAGCAATTGGAAGAAAGCAGCATATAAAAATTAGCCTTCCTCTTGTGTTGTTCATATTATGGATATTAGTGTCACTCTTTTTTGCTAAGGATATTGCGGTTGCTTTTCACGGATATCCCATGAGATGGCAAGGGTTTTTAGCATATTTTTGTTACGCGGTTGTTTTTGTATTTATTGTAAATATGGTAAAACCAAAGTACATTGGAAAGATTCTTGTAGCACTATTTATTTGTGTATGTATATGTGCAATTCATGCATTGCTAAATTATTATGGTTTTGAACCATCTAATTTGTTATTGGAATATTTCTTTGATGCAAGGATATCACCTGATATATCTCGTGGAACTCTTGGAAATAGAAACACTGCAGGAGCCTTTTTTGCAATACCTACAATAATAACATTAGTTATGTTTCTAAAAAATAGAAGTAATAAAAAAAATATTGTTTACTATATAACCTTTGTTCTTTCTTACACAGGACTTTTGGTATCACTTACCCGTGTAGC
>CAYXPB010000273.1:0-7088 GCA_964466645.1 uncultured Acetivibrio sp.
GCAGTTGGTGTTGCAGTTGGTGTTGCAGTTGGTGTTGCAGTTGGTGTTGCAGTTGCTGCCATACCAGGTTCCAAACCACTTACCAAACTTCCATTTATGTATGCTGCTACCTTATTAGACTCAATATACTGGTTACTTGAATCAAATGAATAATCGTTTGTTTGTGTATAATTTGTCCAATCTCTTTTTGCAAATCTTCCCTGAACTTCGGCTGCACAATTTGCTCCTAGAGTACCGTAACTAAAGCTAATTTCCAAATAGTAGTCTGCATCTGTAGTAGCTGATGCCACTTTGTAGAACTTTCCTGTCACACCTACTAGCGGGAAGTAAGTTGGGCTCAATATTGCAGCATGGTCACACCAAAAACTTTGAGCTTTAGCACCATCAATAGTGTAGTAATATCTTAATTTTACATTCCTAAGGTCAACAGGTGAATTTCCTGTGTTTGTTATCTTAAACCTAGGCATGATACTATTAATCTTATTAGTTGAATTGCCACTGTAAGTTTCAATTTTCAATCCGGATGTCACTGCTGATTTTGAAACTACTGTTGAAAATAAACTTGAAATACTTAATGCGGCCGCTGTTTTATATGATACATTGTTAAATAGCGTAGATTCACTGCTATTAAAACTCATATTAGACTTCTTCTCCTGTTTTGCAGCGTCCTTCGCAGCTTTCTCTTCTTCCTTTAATTCTTCCTTTTCTTGTTTAGCTTCTTCTTTAGCTTCTTCTTTAGCTTCTTTAGCTTCTTCTTTAGCTTCTTCTTTAGCTTCTTTCTCTGCATCTTTCAATGCTTTCTTAGCTTCAAGAAAAGCATTTGATGGCATCATATTTCTTATTTCCGGAAAACTTTCTTTAATTGCTAAATTTTGCTGTTCAGCAATCTTATCTGCCATTATAGAGGCTATGTACATTTCTGCCTCTTCCTTAATTTTTTTATCATTTTCTTCTTCTTGCTTCATTTCCTTTATAGCTGCTTTTTCTACTTCTTTTAGTTCTTTAGCAGAAGCTTTGAACTCTTCTTTCATTTGTTTTGAAATTTTGACTGTCCCATTTCCTGTCACAGTGCTATTTTCATTAGCAGCGTAAACAGAAAATTGTGCAGACAACATACAAAAAACTAAAAGCAAAGAAGTAACTGTTTTTCTTAGTCTCATAAGAACCTCCCCAATTGTAATTTGTTTTTTTGCCATCGTCTTTAACATTATAATAAGCTTCAATAGCTAATTTTCAGCTTGACTAAATTCAAATAGCTCTTTCAGTTAAGCCTTCTGAATTTTTAAAGCTAGATGCATATTGTTTTTATGCCTTTATAATGTCAAAAATTCACTTCAAATGCTAGCAGCTCGCAAATTGTACATACAATTCCTTCACGAGATACCACTTTCAAAATAGAAGTATATTTAAAATCATCTCCTTTCTCGAAACCTTATTTATATTGTTATTCATAAGATGTAAAAATAAACTTTTTCAACAAACCAAGAACAAATGGTTTGCATTACAATAAAAGCAATTATAATTGCTCGAAAAAAAACAGTGCAACAAGATGTACTTTAGCTTTAAACATATGTACTCGCAAACACCATAAAACCTTATATCATTTATAAAGTGGTAAGATCCGGGCTTGAAATCAAAAAATTTTATGTTCCCTTTAGAAAGGTTATAAATTGTCAATTTGTTGTGGCAAATGGTGTTAAATTTCGCAATAACATAAGAGCCGCATGAATCGCAGCCCTTGGCAGATAGAAACTTCATTTCAGTTATCCCCCAATAAAAAATAGCCTCAAATTGGCTAAAACATTATATCTATACAAAAATTATTTAACTAATTGCGAACAAAACGATTAATTATGGCGAATACTACGAAGTCAATAAATCATAAAAATCAAGTTCTAAATAATTTTGATACGTGCCAATATTCTATAAACATTTTATTTTATCTGCAATCTTATGTCAATACATTTTTACAAAAATGAACAAAAATAATCATTACTTTTTGTTTTTCAACGTAATTCTTCATATTTTCTTCATAAAGTATTATTACTTATCAAGTATTAGGTAATTCAAAAAAATAACTGGTCAATCGCCCTTTCAAAAAATCTGATTTACACTTTTTGCACTGCAAAATAATGTACCCCTGTATGAAAGCTTAAAGCTTTCATACAGGGCTTTATTCCTCAAATCTTGTATAGGTTATTTTTTGAAATAGCGTTATTACTTACTATTTTTCTAATATCGGGTAATCTGATGTTTTTTTGCCAAAATTCTTTGCAATTATCATTACATCTTCAAGATTAATTGCAGAATCAAAGTTAAGATCCATACCAGCATTATAGTTTGAGTCTTTTGATACAACATTTAGTACCTCAGACATTAATTTTATATCTTCTATTGTCAAAGCACCATCCATATTTAAGTCTCCTGACCATAGGGTAATAGGTGTAGTTTTTAAACCTATCGACACGTCCTTTTCTAGTTTTACATCGTTTATCTCTCTTGTCAAAAAGGAGGACTTACTTATTCTTAGCGAATACCCCTTATCATTATAAGGTACATTTGCAAACTGGAAATAGCCTTCACTATCCGTATAGGTATAGGTACCGGTTTGTACAATTTCAACTTTTATCCCTTTATTTATTTCTGGATACTGGGTTTCAACATTACAACCTATGTATCCGCCTAAAGCATATGTTTTAACCTCGGCTATACCCGAACCGAATTCATAAGCACCACAATCAACCCTTTGAGCAGAATTTCTCTTATTGCCGTCAAAATCAAACTCCGCAAAATTGACAGGAGCCCCTGAATCAATAGCTAAAGACCCTTCTTTAATGCGGAAATCGGGCGTGTTTACATTTATCGCCACAAACTGCGGATTAATAAATTTTGAGTTTTTGTCATTACCTGATACACTCCTATATTTATCAAAACCCTGAATATCTTCATTTTTCCACATCCACTTAGAACCTAATGTTCCATTTAAAGAATAATAAATATTATAATCAAAAATATTCCCACTGTTTTCCTTGTACTGATTGGAAATAAAGACGCTTTGACTTCCTGAATATAGTATATTGTTGCAGAATATATTACCACTAGTGCTGAACTGCATTAGCACTTCCCCACTACCGGTCACATTAGTATCGTTATTGTATAGAGTATTGTTGAAAAACTTACAATCTATTGTACTTCCTCGGTTGCTGTCATAGCCACCAAAAGCTATTCCTGTAAGGTTATTGTTATAAATAATATTGTTTAAAACTTTTATATTACTAGTGGATTTACCTTTATGCTCACTTGCGACTTCTATACCAATATCACAGTTAAAAATACGGTTTTTCTCCATGGTCACATCCCGCGCACCATCGCTGTATATTCCACCGGCACAATAGTCAACTCCATAGGCTGGATTACCGTAAGATGAAATGAAACTTACCGTATTTCCAGCAACGACTCCATTTCTAGCCTGATCATCGGCGTCTGAAGTTTTCTCCCACCCTATAACAGCTATGCCAATATTATCGTTGTGATGTACATTATTTTTTATTACATGAAAGTCTTCAACATTTCCATTAATCGTTAGCGCTTCGCTTGACCCCAACTTACAGTTATATATCTCGTTCCCCTCAATTATTATTTTCTTTGCTGAAACGGATGATGCTCCGTATACTGCAATACCATGAGCATTGCCAACCTTAGAAGCGTTTGTATTAGTCTCAATATTATGTATTTTATTATTTTTAATTTCAATGTTATTAGCGCTTCCACGTATATGTACACCTACAGGTACAGGACTAGTAGAACTAGCTTTGTAGTTTCTTATCTCAAAGCCTGAGATTCTGATATAAGCTTTATTTTCAATAAACACCATTCCAGTGTAAGCGTCGGGAACTGTCAGCCCACTGCCATCGAGAATAGGACTTTCTCCCGGATAATTTGCTAGGGTAATAAAACCCTTGTCTTCTGAGCCGGAGGATGTAATAGTGATTCTCTCGTTATAAATACCACCTCTTACATAAATTGTGCCTCCGGGCAAAACCATACTACATGCTTTTTTTATTGATTTGAAAGGCTTTTCTAGAGTTCCGGGATTGCTATCACTGCCAGCTGATGAAACATAGTAGTTTGCAGCCTGAGCAAAGATCACATTTGTGTTGAAGCAAACTATTAAAATGCAAATCAGACACACAAGTACCATTTTGAAACAATTTCTTTTCATAAAATCAACCTTCCCCCCATACTTAATTTAAAATACTTTCATCTATTTCTATTTAAAAAGCATTTTATTCTCTCTATGTTATCTACAAAACCTTACTTAATAAAAACAATTGTACATTTTTTTGGAATCATACATCGTACAAAAAAATTATATAATAGTTTTTACTAATATGTAAGTCCTAAAATTGTTATTGCTTTAACCAATACCTTCTAATTTCCAAATATGTATCTCACATTCTTAACCGATGGCGTGAGTTCGGAATCACTCGTATAAAGACCAAAACAACACTGTACCTTTTCAAATTTCCCTAAAATAAGCTCTCCATTTGTAACTTCTCTCCAATCACTCCAAGCTAAATATTCCTGTTTGGTTCTCATCCATGCCTTTACCGAAGTACCGATCGGGGCAGTTTGTTCCCACTTTATGCCCACATCTGTTTTATTGGAAACATCTACTTCTCCGAACCTAAACCACCCGTGAGGGGCATTAAGTTTGTAGCTTTTTTGATTATAGACAAAACCATCTACTATATTTTCATTTCCGCCCTCTAATGGCTGTACAAAATTGCCTGTCTCTGTTTTCGTATTCTCGGTATACATGTACAATTTAAGAGTTTTCGATTCCAGCCCACCAAGGCTATCTTTTTTTATACTATACTCAATTGATCTTTTGTCCTTACTAACTTTGCACATCATATTTATATATCCGGCCCAATTCCAGCCTGTATAATCATTTTCAGAACAATTTTCTCTCCACTTGTATAATTTGTTGTTACATATTTTATAGTCGGCTCCAAACGATGCTGTCCACCAAGTTCCTGTATAACCCTCTTTATCTTTACCAGTAGTATTCAAATATATTTCATAGAAATAATCCGCTCCATCTTCAAGCTCAATACTTCCGTCTACCTCAAATGAAAAATAAATATATTTGCTGTCATCTGTTACAGATAATTTTTTAACATTGATATTATCACCTGAAATTTTCTGTTTATTCTCATATAACGCATCGTTATCATTCCACTCATCTATGTTTCCATCAATATTTACCGCCCTTTTATACCAGTAGTCCGGCTCATTTCTGTTTAAAGAATACGTATGCATAGAAGTATCGATTTGAGCAGTTCCTCCTGTGAAATACCCAATATCGCTTCCTTCCCTCTTTAGTAGCATTCCTAGCGGATTATCTATTTCACTTATATCATATATTTTTTGCATTCTTGGATGAACATAGTCAAAGGAATAGCAACCCCATATTTTAGCTGACAAATAAGAAAACATTTTTTTGTGTTCGTCATCCTCACTTCCATATGTATGAGCTAAAACCTTAATTTCATTTCCGGTATCTGCAACCTTCTCCCATAAATAGTCTCTTTGCGCAATATTGTAATTCCAAAGATAAGAATTTTGATCTGCCTCACCATTAGAGGCATTAAAGTCCCAATAGGGATATAAATAATTGTAAGTTAACTGTATCGAATCGATTTGAAGATTCTTTGAATCCTTAAAATCCATCCTAATTTTAAGGTATTTTGAGTTCTTGCCTATGCCATTCCAAGACTTGACTTTGCTTCCCCATAGTGCAGGGAGTTTTGTCCATTTTGCCTCGTCAAAGGGTTGGGAATCTCCAATCCATGCACTTATAGTACAATCAACATCTTCACTATCCCCAAACCACTGAAAATAAACCCAATCATAAGCCTGCTTTCTATCACATAGGTCAACAACGGAGTCCATATCCACAGTCATTTCAATGTATCCGTCTTCACCATCTTTTATGAACCTTCCGTCGTAGAAACAGCTCCCTCCGGTTATCCACTCGGATAATGGCATTTTGTAAGTAACCGTACCATCAGATGCCTCAGTTCTTTCATAGGGAGTATTACCCCATACAAGAGAATTTGTACTCCAGTATCCTTCAAAGCTTTCCCATAGATAATAGTCCCCTAGTTCACAGAAAGCACGCGAACCATTAACAACGGTCATTATACCAATAGATTTACAATAATCTGTAATCTCTTTCAATCTGTTATAGAAAATTTCGCATTTATCCGGTTGATTCGGATAATCTTGCTCCCAATAAGCAACGTCGCACTCGTCAAGGAATATACCGTCTGCTAAGTCTTTACTCTTTAATTCTGTAATCTCAGCTATAAATTCATTTACAAAGATATCCGTATCCCCAAATTTGTTACCAAATGAAATGTATTGAAAAACTTTGCATCCCTGCTTTTTTACAGTTTGGACACTCTCATAGTTTCTGTCATGAACCACTATAAAATCATAGACAGAATAGTCTGAAACCCCACTGTAAGCCAATTCACCATAATAAATAACAAATTTACCGGGTTCATGATACTTTGAATCTAAAACATAAGTATCTGAAAGTTTTTTTATTCCTGCACCTTCAAAAGAGTATTCTATAGGCTGTTCTTCTACGGGATTAACCATAAATATTTCTCCACTTCTTTCAGGTAATGCTTCCGCTGTCGGTACATTAACATTATTAAATATACCGAGAAATAAGAACACAACTCCTAATATTTTTGCACAGTTATTAATGAATTTTAAATTCATATTGACACCTCATTATTTACTGTTACAAATATGCCGTTACTCTTTCTACCTCGGATTGTATAAACTTTTTGTATGCAAAGTAATGTATTTCTGTTTAAAAGCTTTTAAGCTTTCATGATGGGCTTTTGAACATAAATGTTATATAGGTTATTTTTTTAACAATAGTTGCAACAATTACTTTTTTTGAACAATATTGTATCAAACTGATGTCAATCTGTCTATAAGGTGAGTTCAAAAACATAGCTGAAGCATCATTTTTTTTGATAAGTAATAAACACCTAACAATCAAT
>CAYXPB010000274.1:0-7073 GCA_964466645.1 uncultured Acetivibrio sp.
ACGAGTTCCTTATCGTCTTACACTGTTTACTTTTCAAAGTCCATAACGCCTTATTTCAGCCACTCGCTCGGAGCGACTTTTAAATATTACCACGCTGTCTTCACTTTGTCAACACCTTTTTTATTGGTATTTTTTAGTTTTTCTCACTTACTCGACTTAAGTCTTTCAGATGCGACAGCTTTTAGATTATAACACTATAAATGATTTTAAGTCAAGGGCTTATTTTTAATTAAAAACAAATTATTTTGTCCATTTTTCCTATACATATTATATTATCTCATTATTAATAAATAATACCCACAATATCGCATTATTATTCTTATTTGCTCATTACTAATGCCATTTCAAAAAATAACTTATAAAATATTTGAGTCATAAAGCCCATCATGGAAGCTTTTAAGCTTCCGTACATAGGAACATTATTTTTCGATGCAAATAGTACAAATCAGACTTTTCGAACTGGCGATTGACTAGTTATTTTCGGGAATCACCTGATTTAATAATTCCTCTTAAATTTTCTATATCCTTTAAATATACATCTTTCAAGGCTGCATTATATATAATACTTGCTGGGTGATACAACGGATACAATCTATATTCCTTATCCATTACATCAACATTATTGATCGAACCGTGAATTTGACCAATTGAGGCCTTATGATCTCTAAGAACAGATCGTAAAGGAACATTACCGAGAGTAACAATGTACTTAGGATTAATTATCTCTATTTCTTCAATAAGATACTCCCTATTTTGGTCAATCTCATCCTTTGTTGCAGGTCTGTTCGATAGCCTGCCTGTATCAGGATTAATCTTTGAAAGCCGATGTTTTATGGCATTTGTTATATATATTCCTTCCCTATTAAGTCCTAAAATTTCGAGAAATTGAGCTAAATTCTTACCAGCCTTGCCTACAAAAGGCCTTGCCTGAGCAACCTCATCCTTACCTGGTGCTTCACCAATCAGCAATAGTGACGAATCAGGGTTTCCATCACCTGCAACAATCTCTTTACCATCAAATTGTTTTATATATCTTCTATATAATATATTCAATCGCTCTGTTTTTGACATAAATAATCCATCCTCTGTTTTACCTTTTTTATATCCTCCCACATTAAAACCTTTTTCGATTCATCTCTTAACAGTGCTGCCGGATGAAAAGTAGGCATAATCCAATACCCTTTTCGTTCGATCCACTGCCCCCTGATTCGAGTTATTTTTGCATTTCTATCTACTACGTACTTCATAGCCGTAGCACCTAAACACACAATAATCTTCGGCTTTATAAGATAAAGCTGATTTCTCAAATACGGTAAGCACCTCTCTGCTTCCTGATCTGTAGGTACACGATTACCCGGAGGTCTGCACTTTACTACATTGGCAATATAATACTGGTCTTCGCTTATCATTTGCGCCTTTAATAAAGTATCCAAAAGCTTACCGGCAGGTCCAACAAAAGGTATTCCGGACGCATCCTCCTGCTCACCGGGTCCTTCACCAATCATTAAAAGTCCAGCCTCTTTATTGCCACGTCCAATTACAATATTGGTTCTTCTTTTAGCCAACTCACAGTTATTACATTCTTTACAAGTTTTAATTAGTTCTTCCCAATTTAACATACCTATTATACTCCTGTTTTATCAACACCCCATATCAGCTTGTGTAGCTGTATCTGGAACCTAACGTCCAACCTGTCGGACAATATCCAGTTAACCATCTCTTCATAATTCATTTTCCCATGTACAGGCGAAAAAGTTATTCTACCTTTTAGGTAATTGCTCTTTATTATCTCTTTAGCCCAATCATAGTCAATTCTATCTCCTATTACAAACTTTATTTCATCTTCATTACTCAAAAATTTAAAATTTTCCAACACCATCTTTTCAGAACATCCTGAAGACGGAGCTTTCATATCCATAACCCAAGAGTGGCCTTCACGTAATAATATATTTTTTATAGAAACCGCCCCATTTGTCTCAATTGTAACGGTATACCCCTCTAAAAGGACTAATAGTTCTTTCAATTCCTCTTGTAATAACGGCTCTCCTCCTGTAATGCACACTCTTTTGTAGTGAAGCCCTTTCACTTGTTCGAATATTTCTAAAGGTGACATCTCTGCCCCATCTTCATAAGCATATGTAGTATCACAATATGAACATCTTAGATTACAACCTGTAAATCGAACAAAAATAGTCGGAAAACCTGAAGATAAGCTTTCTCCCTGAATACTTAAAAAAATTTCATTTACCTGCATCCATTTCACCCTTCAATATACAATTCTTCTCAAAAAGTTTGTTTATTTAATTTGATAACATTTTCAAATTTTGAGAATAAGATGTTATTCTTTCGTTATCCCCTAGTCAGCCATATCTTTTGCATCTATTGTTATATAGCTAGTAGGAGTCTCCCAAAGTACTACTTTTTCTAAATTGTATTCCAAACCTTCTAATCTCTTTAAAAGTTGATTCCAAATCCACAAACCGAGCATTTCGCATGTTGGATTAAAATCCAATATATCATTGAGATATTTATGATCAATTTGAGTCAGTATTTCGTTTTCCACAATGTCATTTAAATCAATCTAAATATTCTATCGGATCTACAATACCAGCATCTTTAAAGCCCTTGAGCCTTAAAGCGCAGCTGTCACAAACTCCACAGGCCTTATCCCCACCCTTATAACAACTGGTTGTCAAATGAAGAGGTGCTTTATTTTCACATGCAAGTTGAATAATTTCCGCTTTGCTAAGACTCAACAACGGAGTTTCAACCTTTATCGGCCTACCGTTTACACCTCTTTTAGTTCCAACCTTTATCATTTTCTCAAAGGCTTCTATAAATTCAGGTCTGCAGTCAGGGTAACCGCTATAATCTATGGCATTCACACCTATATAAATTGCATCTGCATCTATCGCTTCCGCATATCCCACCGCATAACTTAAAAATATAATATTTCTAGCAGGTACATAAGTCACAGGTATGTTTGGAAATCCCATATATTCAGGCACTTCAATGCTCGAATCAGTTAATGCGCTCCCACCTACATTGTCAATATGAATCAGTTTATGACTCTTTATTTTATAATACTTTAGAACTTGCTTGACGCAATCGAGTTCCTTCTTGTGGCGCTGTCCATAATCAAAGGATAGGGGATAAACCTCATAACCTTTTGCTAATGCTACAGATAGACACGTAGTACTATCAAGACCACCCGAAAGAAGAACAACTGCTCTACTCATAATTGCCAGCCTCCCTATTTTACTTAGGTGTTTCAAAAAAGTCCATTAGTCAAAATTTATAGTTCAAACTCAATATATATAAGTATAACAATATATATAAGCTTTATCAAAGAATAATTTACTATTTTATTTAATACCTTTCAAGTAGTAGGCACAACAGCCCATTGCACCATTAAATTGAGGATTCTCAGGTACTACTATATTACCCCATCCAAGATCCGATCTAATAAATTGTATAAGTGCTTCATTATTTGCAACTCCACCTGTCAGTACAAGGTGTTCTGCAGGAAATCTTGCAATTATAGGCTTTATCCTTTTATATAAAGAATAATTCACTCCTGCTGCTAGCTGCTCTGGACTATAACCTTCAGAAATTCTACCAATGAGTTCTGATTCGCCGAACACAGCACAAGTTGAGCTTAGTTCTACAGGATCATTATAGTGTTTTTTCATTTCATCTATACTTATACCTATTACATTAGCCATATTTTCAAGATACCTCCCACAGGAAGCAGCGCACTTATCATTTAAAACCATATCTACCATTCTACTATTCTTTACCGATATCACCTTGCTATCCTGTCCACCTATGTCAAGAAGCGTAAAATCCGTCAGACCAGTTTGCCATAATGCTCCAAAGGTATGCGCTTTCAACTCGGTAATAACTTGGGCATTACTTACGTTTATATTATTTCTGCCGTAGCCGGTACTTATTACTTTTTCGATGTTATCAACCTCAAGCTTGCTAAAGTCAACTCTAATTGCGTTATTCTCATTTTTGCAATAATCTCTATAAAAAGTTGCCGTATCGTAACTCTTTGTGTAAAAAAACTTATCATCTTCAAAAATCGCAACCTTAACAGCCCTACTTCCTAAATCAATGCCTAATATTCTCATATCACACCACCTTACAATTTCCATATTACAAACCAATAAGGCCACTTCAAAAAAACAATACAATAATTAAGTCACAATGCCCTTCAAAGAATGCTTAAAAGCTTCCAAAATCATACGCATTAAGTATTATCTTATGCCAACATATCAATAAATGATTCTATCCTGAGTTTACTCCTTGAATCTAAATTTCCGGGGCGGTCACCCTCGAGAGTAAGTATCGGCACCCCCAATTCTTTTCTTATAACAATATCCTCTATACCTCTAAAACAAAAAGCTTGAGTGTAGTGAATAATTCCATCTATTCCCCTTTTCTCAATCTCGGTCTTTATATCGCGGATTCTTCCATATAAATCATAGGGATAAGTAAAAATCCTATAAACCTCAACAAGGTCGTCAATCTCTATCCCATCAGACATGGTAAACTGTCTTTGGACTTCATTGTAAACGATTCTTGCATCCATAGTTTCAACGAGATCATACAGATCACTATTTATGGGCGGAACACCAATGTACCCAAGCCTGATCTTTTCCGAACGCGTTCCCCTCTTCTCCATAGCAGTAATCTCCTGCTCAAGCTTTTCAGCAAAAACTCTATAATCACTATCAAAGTCACTGCTCGAAACCTGCCATATGTGATTTTCAAAGCCCGACAGCTTGTTATGCTTCCAAGTCAATTCATCGACATATACAAGACGTTTCCTTATCTGATCTAATTGCTTCTTTATTTTATGCGCCTGCTCAAAATCGGTATCAAACGCATGACATAGCTTTTCCATCTCTGATTTTAAAGCATCATAGCTCTTAGAATTCGGATATGAAAAGGGAATACATTTCATACCTTTCAAATTCAGAACCTCTGAAAGAGCTCTAGCATTAGAACAATCACCTTCTACTACACTAACTACAGTATCAATGTCCTTTGAGTTTAGCACTGCAGAATATATTCCCTTTATCCAAGAACATGTATTTCTCGGAAAACCTTCATTTTCAGCTTCCTCAATAAGCCTTACAGCATTTTTATCGGTTATAAAAATATTATTTAAGTCCACAGGTCTATGACCTGCACCATATATTATTTCCACCGGTATACTTGTTGTAAATCCAATACTTTTCAACGGTCCACCTCTTCTTTAAAAAACTTGCAAATTTGAATATGCAATCTATTTTAGAAATAGTATATATCTTTAATAGCCACAAAATAACAAAGCCTCCTTTTCCCACAGCTCCTGCGCTCCGCATCTAAAATTTACTTTTAGAGCGTTACACAAAAGGCCAAAACACAGTTTAACATTATACATGAATAGAAATCCATAATGTTAAAAGCACTTGAGGAGAAAATATCAGAGGCGTTTTTTACAGTCCCTTAATTTTCTATTATAATATAAAGAAACAAAACTGAAAAGTCATCCACTCATTTTTCAAGATAATAAATCAAGGAAATTGAGGCGCGATATAAAAGATTGAAAATCACATTCTAACCAATCTAGTAAAAAATGTGTTGTTCGTAATTAAATCAGGGTTTGGAATCGCACTAATTCGATGCTTTGAATAGGGATTGAAGCTGGCATTAACTACATTGTCGTCCTCATCCATCTCAAGAATTGCATGGTGTAAAAAACCATCCCTCATATAATATCTCATATCAATAAAAATGTATCTAGTCACATTACCTATATTTTCACACAATACATGTGGAACCGGCGTAAATTCGCTAAAGAACTTACCTACATAAGAAAAGTTAACCTTTCTAAGAACTTCTTCCTCTATTTTATCAAGCTCCTTAAATATTTTTATCTTTTGCTTTAATATATTCTTTTCTCCAACAACATTCCTTCCCGACTCTTCTAATATGAAATGCCATCTAAAAAGTCCTGTCACCGAAGGAAGTAAACTTAACTTTTCACATTTCCCACTAAAACTTTTATGAATATCGTTTGAAACAAGATGTTTCATTAAGACTCTCAGAAAAATATATGAAATAAATAGCATCACAGAAAAGACACTAAACCAAGGAGGAGAAATTATATATCCAACCAGAGCTGTAAGAAATAAAGGATCAAAAGAATTTAAAATTCCTAAAGAAAACTTTTTATTGCAAAAGGGCCACAGCAGCTTTGCTCCATATGAGTTTAATAAATCAAATCCTGAGTGAGCTACTCCACCTAACAAAGACCATAAAAAAAGTTCGTATATGCTCGAAGTTCTGTAAATAATGCTTAACACAACAGATATAAAACCCGCCGAAGCAATAAGCCCTAAAAACGAATGGGTAAGACCTCTATGGTTTTTTAAGTAGGCATAATCGCCCCATTTTTGAAAAACAATATCGACATCTGGAAAAATCGATCCAATTACCATACTTACAGTAGCTGCGTCATAAATGGATATTTCATTTCCGGTAATTTTTGCGACAGCAGCTCCAATAACTCCATGAGTTATAGGATCCATTCAAACACCCTCCAATTTTTGAATTATTTCTAAGAAGTGATTACATTAGTTCGTTTTAAATAAACTTGCCTCAACGGGATCTTCAATCAAAGTAGTATAAAGAGCAATTGACCTGTTATTTTTTAGTTCTAATCTTATCATCTCTTTGAGCTCACAAAAGATATTATATCATTTTTATTATTTTCGGTCATGAGTAATATGTACCATTTTTTTCTCTGTTTTATTTTTTAACAAAATTATCTTCAATTATCTTATTAGATTTCCTTTCGTTGTAGATATAATACCAAATACCATTTTTATACACTGATTCCCCAGGAAGTGTGAAGGTCTTAATCTCATTTACTTTAATATTATTAACTTGCCGAACAAAGAATTCAATATCATCTATTTCGATATTTGTCCTCATATTTTCCTTAAGGACAGCAAAAATGCCGCCTGCTTTGAGAATATATTTAGCTTTAAGTTTTTGATTTATAAATTCTTTGAAAA
>CAYXPB010000275.1:0-7071 GCA_964466645.1 uncultured Acetivibrio sp.
TGGTACCGTTCTGTTGAACTTACATATTTGTGGCCGGCCATGTATTGGACTTGTCTTAGATTGTGGTTTTTTAGCCAGTAAGTTATCACGCTTGCCCGGATTTGCTTTGGATGAAGGATTTCAGGGTTTAGTTTTTGGATGGCTTTAAACATGTGCAAAAGGCTGTTTTTAATGTTCTCGCTGCCGTTGATGCTGATAAATAACTGGTTTTCGATTTTGGGGTGATTAATTTTAGTAGGTTTTCTGGCTGGTCTTGGGGCTGTGATTTCTTTTAATATGGTTGGTCTTATCTCGGTTAGATATTCGTGTAGTTCCAGTATTTGAAAGGGTTTTAGTTCAAGTGTCCGGCTGTTTCTTCTGCGGTTACCAGGAACAACTATTTTGCCTTCTTTGAGTTTTAAATGGTTGGGTTCTAACTGATGCAACTCTTCGGTGGTAATGCCTTGATAAACCAGGATTCCTAAAATGATTCTGTTTCGTTTCTTTCTGTTGGTGGTGGGTTCAAAGGATTGGTAAAGATTTTCAAGCTCTTTAAAGTCGATAATATTAGAAGGTAGTTTTTGCCGGATGCCTTTTAGATTCAGGGTTGAAGCTGGGTTAATAATAGTGGGGTTGGATTGCTTGAGGTATTCATAAAAGTTCCTGATGCTTCGTAGTTTGCTGTTGATGTGTCTTTTGCTGTTCCCTTCGACTCCGCTCAGGGCATCGACTTCCAGTTTGCAGTAATCAATGAAGCTGAGTAAATCGTTGTACCGGGTATCTTCTGGTTGCAGGTGTTCGGCTTCAAGCCACTTCAAAAAGTAGCCGGCATAGTTTGATTTCTGGCGGATGGTGTTTGCTCCGTTGCCCAGTTCCTGAAGGTAGGTTTTAAAGCCTGTTAGCTTGCTTTCTATCTCCTTGTTAAAGCTGTATGCGGGTTTCTTACGCATTGGCTAAATGGGTATAAATTTGGGTGCTTTCAAGGCTGCTGTGTCCTAAGAACTGGCTGACTTCTTCCAAGGTCATTCCTGATTGTAAAAGGTGGGTGGCGATGGAGTGCCGCAGGGTGTGGATGCCTATATCTTTTTGCAGTTTACTCGCCTCTGCTAATTTGTGAACTCTTTCGATGATGGCGTTTCCACAAAGTCGGTTTACTTGCATGCTTAAAAACAAAGCTTCCGGTTTAAGATTCTTAAAGCTTAATATCTGTTGCCTGGCTACATAAATATAATTCTCTAAATCTTCTCGTATGGCTTCGGTCATGGGAACATAGCGTTCTTTGTAATTCTTGCCTTTCCGAACATAGACCCGTTTTTCTTTTAGTAAAATATCACTCACATTTAAACTTACCCCTTCGCTTCGTCTTAGTCCACAACCATAATAGATGCTTAAAATGGCTCTGTCCCGGATACCTAAAATACTATTGTCGCAGGCTTTGTAAAGTGCTTTGATTTCTGATTGTGTAAGGATGATTTTACTGGTTTCTTTGTCGGGTCTGGTTTTTATTTCCACTTCAAAAAATGGCTTTTCCGTTTCCTGTAAGTACCTGCTAAAACGCTTTATGGCATTGATGTTACTGGTTATGTAATTATTCGACAGGCTACCGTTTTGCCGCTTGTTTTTGCGACTTTGAAGGTGTTTGTGGTAGTTGGTTAAAGTCTGGGGCTGGATGGCTTCAAGGTTGGTTATTTCAGAAGCTTTCAGGTAAAAGAAAAAATCATTGACATAGCGTACCGATGCGTAAACGGTGCTTGGTGCATATTCTAAGGTCTTGAGCCACTTTTCAAAGCTTTCTGAGAGTATAACGTTTATATCCATTACGATGATTTTTATTACCCCCTGCCTCGCGTTTTGGCAGGCTACTGGGATACTGTATTTAACACCTTGATTTCATTTGCTTTAAGTATCCCATTCTTGTTTTGGGATGCTGTTGGGATACGGGATACTGACTTTTTGATATTGTCCAAAGCTTCATCAAGGGCATTTTTTACATGTTCCTGTAATTTCTGGTACTCGTCTTGTTTTATTATCTGGTATTCAAAACCCTGTCGGTACTTATTTCCTCCAACTACTTTTATATAATTGTTCCGTAAAAGCTCTAAAATATAGCGGTTGCAACTGCTTGAAGTCATGCGGAAGGTTTCCCGGATTTTCTTAGAATAAAACACTTCGCTATTATTGGTTTGCATCCATTTCTTAAGCCTTTCAAAGAACTCACGTATTGCCCGGGGCAGTTCATCGGATTTGGCCAGTAGAACATCTTTTAAAAGTATGTTTGCCCATTCTATGTCTTCCAGGGTGGTTTCAATGTAGCGCTCTCCGGTTATCCTGTCTATTTTGATGTCTCGCTGATATTGGTGATAAAAGGTGATGGTTTCTATGGTTGCCAGGTAATGGGAGTTTGTGCGAAGGGGCTTAAAAATGTATTCCGGGAGCTTTAACAGTTCGGCATAAGGGTTTCTGACTTTGATGGGTTTTAATACCGTTTGCATATCCTTAAAAAACTCTTTCAGCTCGTTTTCTTCTTTGCTGTTTATTTTCCCGGCGGATAATCTGCGTTGATATTCCATGATGTGTTCCTTTTGCTGGCCGCTGCCGTCCAGATAAATCAATAAACTACGGTTTGAGTTATCCTCATAAAGCTTTTCCCTTGTGGTTGTTCCGGCCAGACTTATAGGGCCTTCAACATGTAATGTTATAGTTTTAAGGTTTCCTTTGCTGTCTTTTATGGGGATGGTTTTTGATATTTTCTTTTTGCTCTGTAATTCCCGAAGCGGATATAAGACATCCTGTGCACCATCCATATCTTCAATAAGTACCAGTTTATGTTTTAACTCTTTGCGGTCGAAGTAGTAAAAGGCGTTTTCTGATAGGATGGTGATTTCCAGCTTCTCTTGTTCTGGTATGAGTTCACTGACTTTCTCCTGCAGGTAGGTTTTGCCGGTTCCGGAAGCACCAAGGCTGATGATGTGCAAGGGTTGTTCTCTTAGTCTGGATGTAAATATCAGGTACATTAAAAGCCGGTTGTTTTCTTCTCCTATCATTCCGGTTCTGCCGATGTCGTTGTTTGTGCGTTCCATCAGCTTGGGGGCTTTCAGGTAGTTTAGTGCTTTGTTTTGCCTGTGTTCTGTTAGCTGCCTTGATTGTGGTTTCTGTTCCTTTTGGCTTTCTATTTTGCTTAACCTATAGCTTTCTATTTGCTCGGTCAGCTCTGCAATGGCTCGCCTTAAAACATTGGTCCCGGTTTCTAGTTGCTCGCTGGCTTTGCCGATGAACTTTTCTAAATAATCGGAGTGGTAAAGGTCGATGGTGTGGCGGATGCTGTGCAATGGGTCGTTTGTATCGGTTCTGCTGATTTTTACGGTGATTCTAAGGCGGTCGATTTGCTGCAGGTTGATGCCGCCAAGGATGATGATTTGCAGCTCGTCGGTGGTGTAGGTTATAAAGTCGGGATTTCGGGTGTTTAATTTTCCCTGTTGTGGTAAGCTCTGTCTTGTCTGTACTTCCGACTGTGGTTGTGGCTGTGGTTCTCTTTCCTTAATTTCAGTTTTTTCAGTTAAAAGAAAAAGGTCTTTTCTTTCGACTCCGCTTAGGGCAAGTCGATTTTCTAAAAGGTGGGTAAAAACTTCGTTATCATAAGCCAATGATAAGCTGTTTACGTCTTCGCCTTCGGGCGTTTCAATGGAACTTAGTTTTATTCCTGGTATTAATTCGTTTAGTTCTTTCTGACACTTTTCTATGGCTTCATTTCCGGCTTTGTCGCCATCAAAAAAGAAGATGATTTCCTGTAGGTTCTGCAGCTCTTTTATGGCTTGTTTATGTTCTTCTGTTAGTCCGTTTGTTCCGTAGCAAGCTAAAACGCTGTATTCTGCCGTGATTTCCGGCATCTGTAAAAGCGTTACTGCATCGATGATGGCCTCGGTTAGTATTAGCTTGGTGGTTGCCGGTTTCGGATAGCTTGGATAAAGGCCGCAGCGGTCTTTTAGATAGTAGTGTTTCGACTGGTTATTGTTGGTAATACTTCGTCCGTAAATACTAACGATTTGGTTTTGCTTGTCCTTTAGTGGGAAGATTATGCAGTCCTTTGCAAAAACTTTGTAGGTATTGCCGGTGGCATTGGGAACCGGACTTCCGTAAGGGATTAACAGACCAGCATTGATACAGGCTTTCTGGTCTGCTTCGCTTAATTTGCCCCGGTGATGGAACTGACCGGAGTTGTAACCAATTTCTAAAAATTCATGCTTTAGATTACGGCCTATCAGGTATTCTTTGGGTTTCACGCTTACAGGATGGTTCAGGCCATTGTGGAAGCTTTCAAAAATCGTGGAGAGTATTTCGGTGTGGTTCTCTTTTGGCTGGCTCTTTTGTTGCTTGGGCTTGTTGTTTATCGGTGTTATCTCTCCGGTTAGCTCCGTTGCCTTTACTAATCCTTTGTGTTTGCTTCCTTCTTTTAAGGTGCAAAATTCTATCTGGTCACCACTTTTGCCGCAGCCAAAGCAATTAAAGGTATTGGTGTTTGAGTAAATCTTCATGCTTGGCTTATAATCAGCGTGGAAGGGGCATTTTAACATGTTGTTTCGGTCGGGCTGTAAACCGTAGTGTTTTAGAACTGTCTGGATGCTTAAGCGCTGCTTTATTTCTTGGATTTCCATTTTTTGAAAAATTTTTAATTTTTCTTTTTAAAACTATCAGACACAAAAATATCTCATTATTTTGAAATACCAAAAAATTATCAGCTTTATTTGTATCTTATAATTATGTATTTTTGTAAAAATCAAGAACTATTGTTTTTACAAATACCTTGTAGTTATGAAAACAAGTAAGATTATTACAGACTTAAGAAAGTCTAAAGGTTGGTCACAAGCTGATTTGGCTAAGAAAACCGATATTTCTCAGGTAATGGTCGGTAAATATGAAAGGGGCGATGCGATACCATCTATTGAAGTGGCAAAAAGGATTGCTGATGCTTTAGAGGTTTCCTTAGATTATTTGGTTGGCGAAGGAACTAACAGTAAATTTGACAAAAAGACCTTAATGCGTATTGAGGAAATTGAACAATTAGAAGATGATAAAAAAAAGACCCTCTTTGATGTGATTGATACTTTTATCCGGGAAGCAAAAGGACGTAAAGCTTTTGCGGTCTAATTTAAAACCATTGCATTATGAAAATCTCAGAAACAAAAATATTACATCTTCCTATCCTTGTTGAACAGGACGAAGATAATTTTTACATAGTAAGCTGCCCTGTTTTCAAAGGCTGTCATTCATATGGCACTACCATTGACGAAGCTTTAGTTAACATTAAAGAGGTAATTGATATGTGTATTGAAGAAGACAAGGAAAAAACCTCGGAGATTAACCGTTTTGTAGGTTTCAGGGAAATGCAAGTACCAATTAAAACCGCAGCTGTTTAATTCTTCATCTATGCCACAGTTACCAGTTATTTCAGGGAAAGCATTTTTAAAGTTCTTAGAAACTCTCGGATTTGTAACTGTCCGTATTAATGGTTCGCACCACCGTTTAAAACACCCAGACAGCAGGGTTACCACTGTTCCGGTTCACAAGAACCAAGACTTACCCAAAGGCTTGCTAAGAAAGATTATTCGTGAGGATTTGGAACTCGAACTTGATACGTTTATCGAACTTTGGAATAAGCATAAATAAAAATGCCCGGACTTGCCGGGCATTTTTATTATTTAACAACCTTCTTTAATAGTCCTTTTTTGTTATACTTTTCTACTCTACAGACTGAGCCATCTTTTTTATAAAAAATAAGCTTTCCGATGGGGCTTCCATTCTTAAACACTCCTTCCAAGCGCTTTTCCCCGTTATTATAATAATCTACAATTTTCCCTTCACACAACTTATCACAATTAAAATATCTTTCCTCAAAATTTACTGAGTTTCCCTTATGAAATTTATCAACCCGATGGATGTTTATTGTAGTATCTATTTTCTCTTCAGCATTTGTACTGTAAGTAAAATTGATGATTTTCAACAAGTCTCCTCTATAATATTCTGTAGCAACAAAATATTCTTTTCCACTCTGCAATAAAAAGCCCCCATTTTCATCAGCGATTAACTGATTTCCATAATTATCAATAACTTCCCATTTAACAGATTCTTCATTCTCCCTACAAGCATCTTCAAGCATGAAGTTTACAGGTGTTTGGCTGTAAAGATTACTAAACAACAACGGAAAAATCAAAACAAAAAATTGCTTCATTATACTTAATTATAGTGTGTTAAAAAACTTACGTCTTGCAGCCTTCTGTTGCATAATTCTAATCTTTTCATGCTGATTCATGTATGGCATAAATTTCTGATAAATAGAATTTATTCCTCCAACCCAGTTGTATGTAACATCATATATTGTTGATGGTCTACCAAAACTACTATTGGGCATACTTGACGAGTTATAAGCATACTGTACACGGTAAGCACTTTGTTCTGACAAGCCCCAATTAACCATACTATTATACCCTCCAGATGGCGCTAAACGACCTTGGGAGTCCCATCTCCAATTATTGCCTTTATCTGTCATATATTGAAAGGCATGCCTCGTTTCGTGTAATTGAATCGCTGTTGACGAATACTGTATAACAATATTACCATTTGAAGCTTGTGTTACATAATGCGCTCCTTCTCCACTTACTTGCTGAAATTCGAAAGTGTGATTCTGGTCTGCTCCCATTGCATCTATTTGGTCAATACTGGCTTCCAATTCATTTATTGCGGTATTATTTCTATCTTTCCTTTCAGATAAATTGGAATACCTTCTATCATTACCTTTTTCGCTTGCTTTTGCCATCTTCTTATCAAGACTTGAATTAGATTTCTCGTACTGATTAATCCTTTGTTGTGCGGCATCTTTCAAATCATTTGCAGCAATAGTATCCGCCCAAATCATGCCAGTTGGGTCTGTACGTCTTATGGGATTATTACCAACATAATTATAGGGTGTCCAATCATAATATAACTCTAATGCTGGGTCTTGTGTGTGAAAACGCCCAATCGCCGGGTCATACATTCTGGCTCCGTAATCGTACCAATTTACGCAACTTTTTAGCGTTTCCTTCGGCTCCTTACCTG
>CAYXPB010000276.1:0-2862 GCA_964466645.1 uncultured Acetivibrio sp.
TGATGGTAAGGCGAAGAACATAGTTGCACTAGCTATACAAAAGTGTGCAGCGGACCATGTATCAGAAGTCACAGTTTCGGTTGTTCCACTTCCTAATGATGAAATGAAGGGTAGAATTATCGGACGTGAAGGAAGAAATATCAGAACTCTTGAGACGTTAACAGGAATTGATTTGATTATCGATGATACTCCGGAAGCAGTAATATTGTCAGGATTTGACCCGATAAGAAGAGAAGTTGCTAGAATAACCTTAGAGAAACTGATACTTGATGGAAGAATCCATCCGGCAAGAATTGAAGAAATGGTTGATAAGGCAAAGAAAGAAGTTGAAAACACCATTCGTCAGGAAGGTGACAACGCTACCTTTGAGACAGGAGTGCACGGTTTGCATCCTGAAATTGTAAGGTTGTTGGGTAAATTGAGGTATAGAACCAGTTATGGTCAGAATGTCCTCAACCACTCCATAGAAGTTGCGCATTTAGCTGGAATGATGGCTGCAGAACTTGGAGTAGATGTTGCATTAGCAAAGAGAGCAGGCTTACTGCATGATATAGGTAAAGCTGTTGACCATGAGATAGAAGGTTCTCATGTGACAATAGGGGCTGATCTTGCTAAGAAGTATAAGGAAAGTAACGAAGTTATCAGTGCAATAGCTTCACACCACGGTGATATTGAGGCTACAAGCATTGTTGCAGTATTAATTCAGGCAGCGGATTCAGTTTCAGCTGCAAGACCTGGAGCAAGAAGAGAATCTCTAGAGTCATACATTAAGAGGCTTGAGAAGTTAGAAGAGATTGCGAATTCCTTCCAGGGCGTTGAAAAGTGCTTTGCAATTCAGGCAGGAAGAGAAGTAAGAATTATGGTTAAAGCCGAAGAAGTGCCTGACAATGAAATTGCTTTAGTTGCAAGGGACATTGTTAAGAAGATTGAAAATGAACTGGATTATCCAGGGCAAATTAAAGTAAATGTGATAAGAGAAACAAGATTTATTGAGTATGCAAAATAATTATATTCTGATATAATTGGTATAAAAAGCGTGATAACACGCTTTTTATGCTTATATGGGACTTTTTAAGGTCTATTCACAGAAATGGAGGATGTGCAGCTTTGAACATATTGTTTATTGGTGATATTGTAGGTAATCCTGGACGAAAAGTAGCAAAAGAGATGATACAAAAATTAAAGAGGGAGCGGCAGATTGATTTTTGTATAGCCAATGGTGAAAATTCAGCAGGAGGAAGCGGAATTACATATGTGGTAGCTCAAGAGCTATATAAATCTGGGGTTGATGCAATTACACTAGGAAACCATACATGGTCAAAAAGGGAGATTACAAATTTTATTGATTCAGACAAGTGCATTGTGAGGCCGGCTAATTACCCTGAAGAACTGCCGGGCAGAGGTTGTACCGTAATAGCTAATGAAAAGGGTAAAATCGGTGTTTTGAACCTTATGGGACGTGTATATATGGATAGCATAGATTGCCCCTTTAAGGCGGCAGATAGGGAACTGATAGAGCTTAAGACGCAGGTTAAGGTTATCTTAGTAGATATTCATGCGGAGGCGACCTCGGAGAAATGTGCTTTAGCGTGGCATCTTGATGGTAGGGTAAGCTGTGTTTTAGGTACTCACACCCATGTACAAACAGCGGATGAAAGAATTTTACCCTGTGGAACAGCATTTATTTCGGATGTGGGTATGACAGGTCCTTACGAAGGTATCATAGGTGTGAACAGAGATATAGTAATAAACAAGTTTTTGACCCATATGCCAAACAGATTCGAAATTGCTCAGGGGTCGGTGCAGTTTAATGCTGTATATCTTGAAGTAGATGAAATTACAGGCAAGACTACAAAGATTGAAAGAATAAATACAATAGTAGATCATTAGCAGTAGGTGTAAAAAGAGGGTTTTGTTAGCTCTATGTAGAATATATTAATATAAAGTTGAAGGGGGTAACAAATCTATGGACATATTGAAGGTTTCTGCAAAATCAAGTCCAAACTCTATTGCGGGAGCGATTGCAGGTTTTGTCAAGGAGAAAGGTGCCGTTGAGATTCAGACTATAGGTGCTGGAGCGCTAAACCAAGCTGTCAAAGCAGTAGCTATTGCAAGAGGTTTTGTTGCCCCGTTGGGTATGGAATTAATATGTATACCGGCATTTACTGAGGTTGTGATTGATGGCGAGGAAAAGACAGCGATAAAGCTAATTGTTCAACCAAGAAGAAATTAGATGAAATAAAAAATGACCTTATATAATTTAGGGTCATTTTTTTATGAATATTTTACGAATAATTATGTAAATAAAAAAATAAAATTTAGAAGATGATTTGTTGCATAATATTTACCATTATGATAAAATTTAATTATAGAAGGGGGAGTAGTATGATATGACTAGAGAAAACAAGTTTTTATCAATCTTTATTTTAGGCGTATTTGCCTGCTTATTAATTACTAATGTACAAATCGTTAATGCGACACAACAGGATGTAAAACCTATAACAATTTTACTAAACAATGAAAAACTTTCATTTGACGTAGAACCATACATAAAAGAAGGAAGAACGCTTGTACCATTCAGAGGAATTCTTGAGGCATTAGGAGCAGAAGTAATCTGGAATCCGGACGAAAGATCAGTTACTACAAAGAGTGCAACAACAGAGATTTATTTGAAAATCGGTTCAAATGAAACTTTGGTAAATGGCACTAAGGTCACAATTGATGTAGCAGCAGAAATTACAGATTCAAGAACATTTGTACCTCTAAGGTTTGTTTCTGAAAATCTTGGTGCCACTGTTTTGTGGGATGGTCCAACAAGAACTGTTGCGATTGACTATAAGGCAATAAGTCTTGTGATGGATC
>CAYXPB010000276.1:2872-7027 GCA_964466645.1 uncultured Acetivibrio sp.
GTGATTGATTTAGAAAAGCAAAGCGGTCTGCCGGTGTTATGGGATGGGGCAACGCGAACTGTTGCAATTGAATATAATACTATAAGTCTTGTGGAGGAACCAGAGGATGAAGAGATTCCGGCAAGTAGTGGAGCAATTGGAGTTTTTGATAACGGTGATATAAGGATTGTAATAGACAAAGTAGAATTTAATTCTTCAGAGAAAAAGTTTCATATTTACGGTAAAGCGGATTTTAACGGAAAGAAAGTTATTTTAAGTGTTTTTGATTCAAAGGGGAATGTAATAGTTGCTGATTTCGTGAATTTTGGCAACGAACAAAAACTAAAGAGCTTTGAAGCTGTATTAAACACTGGAGCATCACAGTACAATCCGGAAAGCATTATTATAAATGCACCTGATAAAGAAGGAAACAAAATGGTTAGAATAGCAAGTATAGATATATAATTACATATTTGGGAGGTAATGTTATGAGAAAGAGAAAAATACTCATGAGTTTTGTAACTATGTTTGTATTTATGCTTAATTTTCAGATGCTTTTCGTACAAGGAGCACCTACAACAGCAATAGTTACAAGGGAAATAGAAGGTGAAGTACGCTTAAATAGCGTAAACAAACTAAAATTTACACAAGATAAACGGGTTGAAGTTGAAATCATGGAAGAAATAACAATAACTCCGACACCAGCGAGTACATCAACTCCGACATCAACGAGTACACCAACGAGTACACCAACTAGTTTTGTTACACCAACTAGTTCTAGTACACCAACGGCTACTCCAGTAATGAAAGATAAAGAAGTTATAATAGTTATGGATACTTCAAAAATTGTTTCTCCGCCACCAGGTGGAGGAGGAGATCCTTTTGATTATGCTCTTTTTGCAGGCTCAGAAGATATATCTGACAACCTTCTTTTAACAGGTAATAAGTTTATATTAGATGGAGATTGTCACTCTAATAGTGGAGTCATAGTTGGAGTAGGAAAAGAAAAATCCGTACTTGATGGAAAATTAAACCATTTAGGGAAGCTTGTGAAATATGATAGTACAATAGAGGTAGATACTAAAAAAGCTGATGATAAAATTGAGATGCCAAATTTGGTGAATAATTTTAATACAGTAAATGCGATAAAATTTTCTTATAATGCACTATCGTCTATAACTGGTGATGGGCTGTATAAAGATCTTTTAGAAAGTGGTTCAGATAATCAATTATTAGATGTATATGGAGACAATTTGAAAGTTAGTTATGATGAAAAGTCAGAGAAATGGGATATTACTGGTAATACCATGAAATTAGACAAAGATAGACCATTCTTTTTTGAAGGTAATGTAACAATAAGTGTAAACAAAATATCTGGAAGTGGTGTTATTGTTGCAACTGGTGATGTTATGGCTAATCCTGGTAGTTCTTCAACTGGAGATGTTGGTATTTATTCGGCTTATGGAGATATTACATTAAATATGGCAGAGGGTAGCATATTTAGAGGTTTGCTATACGCTCCAGGGATATCCGATGAAACTGATAATAAATCAGGAAAAATTACTATAAGATCAGATAATTTTGAATTTGAGGGTAGTATTGTAGGTAAGAGCCTTGATTTAAGTGGAAATAAAAAAATAAAATATGTTGTAACTGATGTACATGATGATTTTACAGAACCTAAAACACATGATTTTTACTTAGACAAAACTAAGGAAAAAGTTATTGAAATAATAGAGCATTTAAGTTCATACAATCAGTCAAATGTAAAACTTGCAACAATAGTATTTTCAGACTATGCAGAGGTTATTAATTCTGACTTTTCTACTATAAGCTCAATTGAAGACTTAGAAGCTAGTATAGAGCAAAAAGAAAAACTGATTGAAAAAATAGAGGATATTGACGAAAATAGTGGATGCAATTTGGGCGATGGACTTAGGTTAGCATATCATTTGTTTGATAGTAAAGGAGACGAAGCAGCAGAAAAATATCTTATTGTTTTTTCAAATAATGCTTTAAATAAATATACAGTTATTGATGGAACTGATGATTTTAGAACTGACGATATGGAATTGAGAGAATCTGATGTATCTGAGAATGTAAAAACAAATTCAGTGAAAGCATATGAATATGCAGAAGAAATGGCTAGTATGAGTAAGGAAAAGAATTATAAAGGAGTTTATTTCATAGATGTTAGAGTAAACAACGATGATGTAGTCAAACTTAGTAAAATAGCAGAAAGTGCAAATGCTGAAGAAGTTGGTGATTTATATTGCTATAACCCAGAAAATGAAGGTGATTTGACTTTTCTAAATAACTTAAGTAATATTGTTTCAGAAATAAAAAATAAATTAGTTATACCAGAAGCATTAGATATTCCTACACCAACTCCGGAGGTAACACCAACTCCAGAGGTAACACCAACTCCAGAGGTAACACCAACCCCAGAAGTAACACCAACTCCGGAGGTAACACCAACTCCAGTGAGTACGACAACAGTTACTGAAAGGAAAATTGATTATAAAGTAACAGTTAAGTTTGGTGTTATTGAAGATGGTGTGCATAAATATTTAAATAAGTTGCCTGAAGGTATTAAGTTTGTTAACAGTGATAGTTTAGAAGTAGACGAAACTAGCGGAGAGTTAGAGTTTAATGAAGATTTTACTAAGGATTTTGATGTCAAGTTAAATCCAAAAGAAGAAGTAAACGAAGCTGGAAAATTAGTTTTAACGGCTAAAATACCTGACTTAGAGGTGGATGTTAAGTTTGCTAAAATTGGTACTTATAAGTTTGAATTAGCACAATTAGTGTATGTATTTACAAGTGATGAAGGTAAAGTTGTAGAAATTCCAGTTGAAATTAAAGAATTAGAAAAAGAAGTTGATTGGACTGTAGATATAAACTAGTAAAGTAATAAAATAATAATAATAAAAAGGCTACTTTTTAGTAGTCTTTTTATTATTAAAGCTATTTCGAAAGTAATGTTAATAGTTTAATGTATTACAATTTAATAATTAAGAAGTAAAATAAATATATTGAAAAAATTTTAATAGGAACAAAAAATATAAAGATAAAATATACAGGAGATCAAATTTTATGAGGCTAGAGAATAAATATGAACTACTAAAAGAAAACATATCAAAAATGGGGAATATTTCGATTGCATTTTCCGGAGGTGTTGACAGTTCATTACTATTAAAGATAGCTAGTGATGTGCTTAATGAAAAGGTTCTTGCTATTACAGTAAGATCTTTATTTTTCCCTGAAAGGGAATGCTATGAAGCTATTGAGTTTGTACAAAAGTATAACATTAGACACGAGATAATTGATTTTGATATAATTAATTTTGAAGAAATAATAAGTAACACACCGGATAGATGCTACAAATGCAAGATTAAAATATTTGAAGAGATAAAAAGAGCATCAATGAAACAAAATATTCTTTATGTGGCAGATGGTTCAAACACTGATGATTTAAGCGATTACAGACCTGGAATTAAGGCTTTGAAAGAACTAGAAATTAAAAGTCCTTTACAGGATGTAGGTCTTAGTAAAGAAGAGATTAGAACATTATCTAGCCAAATTGGTCTTAAAACATATAATAAGCCTAGCTATGCTTGTCTTGCATCAAGGTTTCCATATGGTCAAAAGATAACTAAGGAGAATCTCTTAATGGTTGATAGAGCAGAACAATTTTTATTAGATATTGGATTTAAACAAATCAGGGTTAGACATCATGGAGATATAGCAAGAATCGAAGTTGGGGCGGAGGAGAGAAGGAAGTTTTATAAAGATGAAGTTTTGGACAAAGTTTATAATAAATTTAAAGAGATAGGTTTTAGATATACAGCTATGGATTTAAAAGGTTATAGAACTGGTAGTTTAAACGAAAGTATTATTATCTAGTAATTTTCTATATTAGACTGATTTTTTTGATATATCAAAATTAAATGGTTGATGGTTGAAGTCTGAAATAATACTGCAAGGTTTTTTCGTTGTTTTGCAGTATTTTATTTCGGTCTTATTTCGGTTTTTTGTATATTATTTCGGTTTATTTTATTGGTTATATATGGTATATTTGTAGGGCGATTTATTTTAGATCTAAAAATAGAAGAAAAAATCTGATGTTGTATAATAATACTTGACACAAAGATCTCGAAGAAATAGTATAAAAAC
>CAYXPB010000277.1:0-7006 GCA_964466645.1 uncultured Acetivibrio sp.
TATACAACTCCAACAAGTTTTTCTTGTCACTGAATATAAACCGAAATAGTCTGTCCTTCTCATTACGTCTTATCATTGGGTTATTCTCCATATATCTACCTCCATTATATAATATATGTGTGATTTTTTGAAAATTAATGTCTATCAGCAAAGCGTAAAATGTATTTCCAAGATTATGTAAAATCGAAATAGTCTACAAAATCATTGTTTACTCGTAGCAAAACACAGAAGGCACTAGCCACCAGCCTCTACCAAACTTTTACTTTTAAAAATAAAGAGGCTCATAACAACCATAGCCAAACCAGTTCCTATTAGCAGCCATTCTATCTTAATAATATCGGCAAGTGGCCCAAAAATAATCATTCCTGCTGGCATCATTATACTTGATATCATTCCTAATACTCCAAAAACTCTGCCAAGGTAGTCCGGTTCAACCTTTTCCTGTAATAATACTGTTGCCGGGGTATTAAACACCGGTATAGAAACTCCTATTATACCCATGAAAACCAAGTAAACCCCAAATATCGAAGTCATTCCGAGAGCCATAGTAAATAAACCGATAGCAATATTTGCGGACACCATCGTAAAAACCTTATTTTTGAAGCCTCCCCAAGAAAGCATTAAAACACCTCCAACTAGCATTCCTCCAGCAAAAAAGGTTTCAATTGCAGAAAGCCTCCAAACATCGGTTCCGAAACTACGTGTAACTTGTAAGGGAGTTAAAAATGCAGATGGAGCAACCAATATATGAAATACAGTAGCAAACATAAAGTAAGCCTTAACAAAACTGTGGCTATTTATATATCTAAAACCTTCTTTCAAATCGGTAAAGTAATTTGTTTTTTCAGTCGTAATGGCTTTAGAATGGAGTGGTACATGTAAAAATGAACTTAGGGTTAAAACAGCAACTAACGCAGTTATGACATCTATAAAAAATATAACCTTAATTGAAGCAATACCTAAAAGTGCACCACCAAGCATTGGAGCTAAAATCATCATCATTGACTGAATACTGGTGTTTGTAGCATTAACCTTTGTAAGCTTGTCTTCCGGAACAATTTGGGGAATAAAAGCTCCAACAGCTGGAGTCTGTATTCCTGCCCCTAAAGACCTTATTGCAGATATTACAAAAAGCAACGACAAGGAATCGTATCCTAACAAAAATAAAATAGCAACAAATAAAGTCGAGATTGCTATCAAAGAATCCGACAATATAATCAGGGTTTTGCGGTTATAGCGATCTGCCCATACTCCGGCAAATGGAGATAGAAAAAAAGCCGGTAGGAATCCACATATTATAGATATTGTCATCATAACAGCTGATCCTGTTGTTAGCGTTATATACCAATTTATCGCATATTGCACTAGCAATGACCCAAAAAGGGATATTGTCTGACTGGTCAAAAACAGTACTATTCTTTTCTGCCATAATTCTTTCATAATATTACTCCAATCATATTTGTGATATTGTATAAAGAAAAATGAAGTGCAATGTAAAATATTTATCGCATTCAATATAGAATAAAAGGAAATTTGTATTCCCTATATTATTAATCTATAATATAGTAGATTATGAGGAATATCAATTGCAAGGAGGGTAATTTTATCAAGTTGTCTCAAACAGGCTCTAAATTCATATCAATACCCAAGAGAATTGCATAATATGCGATAATTATTTTTTTTCACTTCCTTAGAATGGGGTGAAAAAAATAAAAATTAGGTTCCTATTATAATTCTCTATGTAATTAGAAGTAAATACATTTAAATCAACCAAACTGAAAGACAAAGTTAATTATTTTTGTTGTAAATTTAAGAAAAAGACAAAGAAATATATTATAATATAAATATATATTGAACTTGGTTTTATATTAATAAGGTGTTTCAAAAAATTTCATTAGTCAATATATATAGTTCCAACCCAATAAGGTTCTTTATCTTCTAAAAGGTTTGTTACGAACAGACTTTTTAAGAAGAATTAAATATAAATAAATTATAAAATGGGGTGAATTGTACGTGAAAAAAGTTGTATCCTTATTATTATCAACAGCTTTGTTGGTTACGATGCTAATTCCACGGATGTCGGTTTCTGCCGCATCAACTTATAACTATGCAGAAGCTCTTCAAAAGTCATTCTTTTTCTATGAAGCTCAGCAGGCGGGTCCGCTTCCTGATTGGAATCGAGTTGAATGGCGTGCCGATGCAACGATGAATGATGATGTATTAGGTGGTTGGTACGATGCAGGAGATCATGTAAAGTTTAATCTTCCAATGTCATACTCAGCATCAATGATTGGTTGGTCTTTGTATGAGTATCCTGAAGGCTATCAAAAATCTGGACAAATGGAGATTTCAAAAAACAACTTGAAGTTTGTATTGGATTATTTAGTGGCCTGTGATAAGGGAGATAGCGTAGTTTATCAGGTTGGAAATGGCAATGATGACCACAAATGGTGGGGACCTGCTGAAATTATTGAATACGAAATGGATCGTCCGTCTTATACATGTAACGCATCTTGTGTAACTGGACAGATGTCAGCAGCTCTTGCTATTGGTTCAATAGTTCTCGATAACGATACATACCTTACCCATGCTAAGAGCTTGTTTAATCTTGCTGATTCTGTAAGAAGTGATGCTACTTATACAAAAGCAGCTTCATTCTATGATTCTTGGAGTGGTTTTTGGGATGAGCTTATGTGGGCTGCAACTTGGCTTTACATAGCAACGGAAGATGAAAGTTATCTAGAAAAAGCAGAGTCTTACGTGGATAAGTTGGAAAGAGAAGGACAAGGTACTACTAAAATTAAGTATTCTTGGGCTCATTGTTGGGATGACTCCCATTATGGAGCTATGTTGCTTCTTGCAAAAATTACCGGCAAAGAAGAGTATCATGACTTTGTTAAGTCCCATCTTGATTGGTGGACTGTGGGCTATGAAGGGAAAAGAGTTAAATATACTCCAGGAGGATTACCATGGCTTGACAGTTGGGGATGTTTAAGGTATGCTACAACGGCTGCATTCCTTGCAAGTGTTTATGCAGATAGTATTGAAGATGCGTCTCTTGTAAACAGATATGAAAGCTTTGCGAAGACTATGATTGATTATTGCCTTGGCTCAAATCCTAATAAGAGGAGCTACGTCTGTGGTTTTGGTACTAATCCGCCCGAACGTCCTCATCACAGAACCTCTCATGGTTCATGGGCAGATAGTATGGAAATTCCTACATATCACAGGCACATACTATATGGTGCTTTAGTTGGAGGGCCAGATAGTAATGATAAATATGCTGATAGTGTTAAGGATTATACAGCTAATGAGGTGGCAACTGACTACAACGCTGGGTATACAGGCTTACTTGCAAAAATGTGTTCAGTATACGGAGGAACTCCTTTAGCTAATTTCCCTGAACCAGAAGAAAAGGAAGTTGAGTTCTTTATGGAAGCTAGTATCAATTCATCAGGTCCTACATACACCGAAATAAAAGCTTTTTTGAATAACCATTCAGCTTGGCCTGCTAGAACCATAAAAGATTTATCCTTCAACTATTATTTTGATTTATCTGAAGTTCTAGCTGCAGGGGCTAGTTTAAGTGACCTAACAGCTGAAATAAGAAACAATGAATTTCCTACTACTATTTCTGACATTAAACAATATGATGGGGATATTTACTATGTTAATATTAAATTTGAAGATGGTACAAGAATATTCCCAGGTGGACAGTCAGAGTTTTCTGGAGAAGTTCAGTTCCGTATTTCAGCACCACAGTCGACAAATTACTGGGATCCTTCTAATGACTACTCCTATGATGGTTTGAAAACAGCTAATGATATAGTTAAAACTGATAAAATTACAATTTATGATGGAAGCACATTAATATTTGGTATAGAGCCTGACGGAACAACACCTTCAGCAACTTCACCTGTTAGGACTCCTGTTCCAGCAACTCCTACACCTGCGAATCTTAAAGGAGATATGGATCTTAATGGTTCAGTTAATTCACTTGATTTTGGACTTTTGAGGCAATATCTGTTAGGTTTGAGGAAAGAATTTACACAGGCACAGTTAAAAGCAGCAGACATAAATGGCGATGGTTCAGTCGATTCAATTGACTTTGGAGTGTTAAGAAAGTATTTGCTTGCTATTAATTAAATTTTTTAGGTCCCTTATTGTTATACGATTCAAGCTTTAGCTTCTTTGTTGGCTTGGAACTATATATCGCTAATGGATTTTTATGAAACACCTTACTAAAATAACCTTATGAACTTTAAGTGGTTCATAAGGTTATTCTTTGTAAATCAATTATAGTAAACTTTAAGGTAATAGATTTCAAATTAGTAAAAATTAATATTGACTAGAAAAGCTATGCTGATGAAATATATATGTTATAGTTTTCGGGATAAAAGACTTTTTATCGGAATTAATAGAACAGTGTGAAGTATATTCTCATAACATGGAACCCTGTGATACAGATTGTATTACATATCTGAATAAAAAACCTATTTTGACAACAACGCACATTAAATATCAAATAAAAAGGTTATACAAAGGAAAATGATTATTAGGAATATGTTTATTGTTGAGTACAAGGGAGGATGTATATGATTATAAGTGCAAGTAGAAGGACTGACATTCCTGCATTTTACAGTGAATGGTTTTTCAATAGGATAGAAGAGGGGTACTTAATGGTGAGAAACCCCATGAGTTATCATCAAGTAAGTAAAATAAGTTTATGTCCTGATGTTGTTGACTGTATTGTTTTTTGGACAAAAAACCCTACACCTATGATTGATAAAATACATCTATTAAAGGACTATGCCTACTACTTTCAATATACTATTAATTCATATGATACAACTATTGAACCAGGGGTTCCTAAAAAAAAGTATCTTGTAGACGTGTTTAAAAGAATTTCAGAAATGATAGGTAAGCACAGGATTATATGGAGATATGACCCTATAATTCTTTCTGAGAGTATATCTGAGAGCTATCACTATGAGTACTTCGAGTGTTTAGCAAATATTCTTAAAGACTATACTGAGAAATGTGTAATTAGTTTTATTGATATGTATAAAAAGACTGAAAGAAATGTTAAGCACTTAAATATAAAGGCTATGAGAAATGATACGATAAAAGAGATGGCTAAGAATATTTACAATATTGGTAAGAAGTATAATTTGTGCATTGAGTCCTGTGCTGAGGATATAGATTTAGATGATATAGGTATTAAACATGGGAAGTGTATTGATGATACACTAATATCTAGAATTATTGGAGAAAAGCTAGATATTGATAAAGACAAGAATCAAAGGGAGATATGCGGATGTGTCTCAAGTATAGATATAGGTGCATATAATACTTGCAATCATAAATGTACTTACTGCTATGCTAATTATAGTGAGAAAATGGTTAACAATAGTTTGAAAAAACATAGCCCTCATTCTCCTTTACTTGTTGGAGAGTTAGGGGAAGATGATAAAGTATCAGATAGAGAAATGAAATCTTTAAAACAAAACCAAATATCGTTATTTGATTTTAAGTGTGACAAAAAATTGAAATTATATCAAAATATTGATGTAATATTGATATGATAAATTTGGAGGTGATTATTATGCCATCAATAAGACCAAGTTCTGATTTAAGGAATAATTATAGTGAAATATCTGAATTCTGTCACAAATATAATGAACCTGTATATATAACAAAAATGGTCAAGGAGATTTAGTAGTTGAATTACACAAATTACTTGAAGAAGGCATAGATGCAATGAAACAAAAAAGGTCCGATCATTTCGTAGCGCAGTAGCAGATATTAAGGAAAAGATAGAAAATGAGTAGATATTACATTGAAATTACTGAACCAGCAGAAAAGGACTTGTACAAAATAGGATATTATATTGCTAAAGAATTTTTAGAGTCAGGCATCGCTATTGTAGAACAGCACTTTAATATCGTGTCAAACAGCAAATTAAAATATCAACAAAATGAATAAAAACAGCATATTAAAATTCCAAAAGCACAGTCTTACCGTATAAAAGGCAAATAAAAAGCAGGTCAAGGACCTGCGAAATTAAAACTCTGGATACCCCAATTCTTTATACAAATACATTAAGGCATAAGCAACAGTAACACCATCAACCACACCGAGAATTGCGATCAGTGTTTCTGTATTCTAAAAAACATCATTTAAATTTGCCAAATGACAGCCAACATCAAAATCTGGCATGCAGGCAAAATATCCTATTGTTTTTTACCAAAAACGACCATAATGCTTGAGAGGCTTTAAATCATAAATTCGTAATGAGTTCCGTAGTTTTTGAAAATAGATATTTTACCGGACCAAGATTTTTTCTTGTGCTTACATATAAAAGTATTCATTCCATACATCTGATTTCAAAGCTTGATTTTATAACCTGAAAGCATTATGTTTACAAGCTCTGAACGCTTTTTGCCTATTCGGTTTTCAATTGTAGGATTTAATCCGTTATTAGAAAATAATTTTTTCCCATGTTGAGAGGCATAATGCGTAATAAGTTCTCTTAACTGCTTTTCAGGTACTTTTAGTCCGATATAGTTGTCGCATGCCTTAATAATTTGGGATGCCAACAATTTAACTGTAGTAGGGTTTTTTAAAAGTTCCTTGCGTTTGTACTCCTTTCGTACTTTTCGTAGCAGATTGAAATCTGTTTTGTACCTTTAATATTCCGGCATTAACTTAAAGAAAGATTATTGCAAGCAGATAGTATGACTTCAGTATCAATGGTATTCTTTTTTAGTTGAGTTCCTAAAATCAGTGCATTTGTCATAACATTATTGATAATACGAGGTGTCCCCTGGCAAAAATTTGCTATAGCATGAACAGCAGCTTCTTCGATGATGCTGTGGGCAGCTCCGGCAAGTTCAATTCTTGAATAAATATAGTTTTTTGCTTCTTCCAGAGAAGGGCCTTCATAGTTGTTAAAATTACTACAAATAAAATAAGATTTGTGGATGATAAACAAAAACAATGGTTT
>CAYXPB010000278.1:0-7000 GCA_964466645.1 uncultured Acetivibrio sp.
AGGTTTGTTGAGTAGCATTCAAAAATTGACCAGTTATTTTTTTGGAATCACCTAATGTAAATCGCTATGGGTTTACTAAGAATATATTAGATGAGTATTTATGTATATTCAAATGGACTGTTGAATTGTTTAAAGAGAATAAAGATTTTGAGAAAATTTACTTTTTATCTTCTGATATATCTAGCTTATAATTAAGCGATGGATAAAAATAGCAAGGGAAAGTAAACAATGTATTGACGTGATAATTCTAAAATAGCAATTTATTTTTTACATTTCTAATAAATTTGATTGATAGATACTAATGTTTTGTTATAATATTAATCAAATGTATGTAATTGATGTATTTGTTAGGAGTTAGGGATTCTAAAGAAGGGGAGTGAAGGAAAAGTGAAGATATGTAGTCTTTTGGTGATATATATGTTGCTAATTTCAATGGCAGGATGTTCTGATGAAAATGTTAATAATGCACAAAATAATCCTATAACAAGTCCTCAAATAATTACGGATGAGAATCCAATCGAAAGCAAACTGGAATTTCCACTTGACCAGTTAAAAATTGAGGATATTGAATTTATAACAAAAAAAGGTGGGTTACCTTCTACTAAAAACTGGGCAGTTTTATATCCTGAGAAGGATGAGGAAAAGTTAGTTAAAATCATAAATCTAATAAAGTCATGTTCTGATATTCATAAATCAACAGATGATGATTTGGATTTCATGAAGGGAAGACATGGTTATCCAGTTGATATAGTAATAAAAATGAAGGATGGGAACCAGTTCTATTTGAAAGAAGCTATGAAAGCTACTATAACTAAAAGAGACAATGGAACAGAGAAAAAACTAACAAGCTATAAGGATCATTTCCTTTTGGCATATGAAAAGGATAACTCAATTGAATATTATACAATTTACTCCGATGCTGCAACGGAATATTTACTTGTCTCATCTGATGAGGATTTACCAAGATTAGATGGTTGAAATAAAGATTCGAAAAAAATCCGGCTTGAGGAGTGTTTTTATGAAGGTATAAGATAAAAGAAATAAATAATACATCACCTGATATAGATAAAAATAAATTAACATCTGAAGAATTACATACTAATAATATTAACTAAGGATGTCTACTGTTAGTTAGAAAAAATCAGCAGTACGTATGAAAAAGTAGCTTCAGATGATGACCGTAGACAGTGACCATACCAGTCTTATCAATAATAACTGGAGTTTTCAAATTTGAAATTAACTTGCAAAATTCTGTAAATAGTCTTAACATAATCTTATGTATAAATGAAAGAAAAACGTGCTCTTTCTTTTTTTATATTTGATAGGAATCTGATTTTTAATGCTATAGTGGAGGTTGGAAAGTGAAGAGAAAATCAATTATAACAATTATTATGGCAGCATTATTTTTATTAATGATGACAGGCTGTGTACCCGGTGATGGAACTCATACGGAATTAAAACCAGCCGGATTTTTCTGGGGCATTTGGCACGGGTGGATTGCTCCAATTTCGGTTGTATTGGGATTCTTTAGAAGGAATATAAGAGTTTATGAAATAGTTAATTCGGGCTGGTGGTATGATTTTGGTTTCTATATAGCTATTATAAGTGGATTTGGAGGACTGTCCTTATTTAGAAAGAAGCATTCGGATAAGTATAAGGATTAGTCTTTAAGATTATTTGAACTGATGAATGGTGTTTTGAATCTGTCTTATTTTGCATCAGAAAAAGAAAGAAATATGTTTTCTGAGAAAGTGCAGGTTGTGTTGGATGCTGAAGGAAAAGAGGGGATTAATCTAAAGCAAGAAGTGTTTTTGCTAAGATGCATACCGAATTCGTATAGATATATAAGGCGTTTTATCAATAAAAAGGGATATGATTTCAAGTGGTTTGATGCAATTATGTTGCCTTTTGTATTGCGGGCTTAAGCAGGAGAACAAGTAATGGAAGACAGATATGAGGGGAAGCTGGCAAAATTGATTGAAGTGCCTGTGATAGAGGTTGTATAGTGAGATGAAAGTCATTAAGTTAAAATAGATTATTCAATTCCATATAGGAGTCACTATGAAGATTTTAGTTGTACCGGATGAGGAAAATACATATATATGGGATCATTTCGAAAGGATCTGTTTTGCAGATATTGACTTGATTATATGGTGCGGAGATTAAAAGATGAATACTTGTCGTTTTTGGTCACTATGATTTGGTCAAATCTTTATTTAATGGTTATCAGGCAAGGATTTAGGACTTTATAATAGCTATGGAAGTGGTTCTGCCATGAGAGCAAAACTTATTATTTATATTAAAGTGGGAATGGTTATGGAAGATTATAATATTGTAAAAACTGATTTTAATGAAATCTCAGAACTTGATGAACCAAAATGGAATCATAATAACTGTTATTTCAGGCAACTCATAGAATTTATACCAGATAATATTGAAACGTGCCTTGATATCGGCTGTGGTAAAGGTGAACTCTCATATATGCTATCACAAAAATCTAAAAATGTGATTGCTGTTGACCTTGCTGACAAGATGATTGAAAAGGCAAAAGCATTTCACCCAAACGAGAATATCAAATATGTTTGTGGAAATATTCTCGATATGAAATTTGAAAATGCTAGTCTTGATGTTATTATAACAACTGCCACAGCACATCACTTACCATATGAGTGGCTTTTATGTTTTGCAAAAGAGAAACTTAAAAAGGGTGGAAAACTGATTATATTAGACCTTGCAAAAGCGAAGTCTTTAACAGATTATATTATATGGGGGAGTGCCTTTATCCCCAATATTGCAATGAATCTGATAAAAAACGGTAGATTACATAAGGATGATGAACATTCAAAAGAAGTTTGGGAAAGGCATGGTAAACATGATACATATATGACAATGGAAGATATAAAATTATTGGTTGAAAATCATATACCAACAGCGAAAGTTAAACACAAACTTTTTTGGAGATATTTACTGGTATGGAAGAAGTAACTCATGAAATGAACACAGTATGTGATTGGAGAAACTCTGCAGAAATAATTCTAAAAATGAAAGATATTCCTCAGTCTGTTAAAACCTAAGAAGGATTATTTGATAAGCCCAAAAATCTTGTTATTGATAATCGGAAACCTAATTCTTTTCGGAACATTATGCTAAAGTTAATAGGATTAAAAATTTATATGTACCTAAAGTGTTTTTAGTGCTTTTCATTTTCTGGATGGTATAATACTATTAGTATTATACTTTGAGGTGATAAGCTTATGTTTGGTGCAATTGCTGGTGATATAATTGGTTCAGTTTTTGAATGGCATAATGTAAAGTCTATAGACTTTGAATTGTTTAGCAGACATTCACGATTTACTGATGATACAGTCATGACTATTGCTATAGCCGATGCTATTTTAAACAAAGATACGAATAGTAATTTTGTATTAGATGCTATCGAATCAAAGATGACTTATGCATCCAAGCTCAAGGAGTATGGCAAGAAATATCCTGATGTTGGTTATGGTCAAATGTTTAATCAATGGTTATCAAGCAAGGAATTAAAACCTTATAATAGCTATGGAAATGGTTCTGCGATGAGAGCAAGTCCTGTTGGATTCGCTTTCAATAGCTTGGAGGATGTTTTAAAGGAGGCTAAGAGAAGTGCAGTTGTAACGCATAATCATAGAGAAGGTGTAAAAGGTGCTCAAGCCGTTGCTAGCACAGTTTTCTTGGCCAGAACAGGGAGCAGTAAAAAGGAAATTAAAGAGTATGCTGAAAGAAAGTTTAAATATAATTTAAGTCAGACCTTGGATGATATAAGACCAAATTATAAATTTGATTCTTCCTGTAAGGGTTCAGTACCACAAGCTATAATTGCTTTTCTTGAAGCAGAGAGTTTTGAAGATACTATAAGAAAAGCTATTTCAATAGGAGGGGACAGTGATACAATCGCATGTATTGCAGGAGGGATTGCACAAGCTTATTATAGAGAAATACCGGGTTTTATTGTAGATAAAGTAAGACTTATTCTTGACTCGGGATTAAAAAGAGTATTAGATAACTTTAATGGACGTTTTAATGTTCCGATGGAGTTGACTTAAAAATTGTTACGTACAGATGTGAGAATTTTGGGGGCATTATTTGGTTTGCATAAGTTTTAAAACGTATAGCAGGAAACATATTTTAAGACAGATATGCTTATTTTCACGACACCAAACTATTGCATGGGTCCATCTGTATCCATGAAAGCTTTGCTTGACCTGATGTTTACATATTGGATGACTTAGTAGGGAAGTTGAATGCGAAGGCATCAAAATTGACCACTATAAGGAGTAATATATTGATAATGGGGGACTTTCATATTGAAATTTGGATTTTTGCTTCGATAAGGAAAAGATGGAAAGATATTGACAGATACTAAGAAAATATAATAAAATCATTTTATAAATTAAAAGTATGAGAAAGGAGGATGTACAATGTATAAAACAAATAATCATTTGACAAGAAAAAATAATATAACGCTTGAATTGATTTATGAACCAGGAATCCATCTAAAAATGCATTGGCTTAATCCTCTATTATTTAAACATAAAAGCTCAAAATAAATTAGTTTGGCAAAAAGATTATTAAGTGAGCGATAGAGTGGTTAAGTCTGAAAAACGGATTTAACCACTTTTTATTTTTTGAATGAGAACAATAGGATAGATTGAGGTAGAAGTTATGGAAGCAATTATTTTTATTGGCGTACAGGCAACTGGAAAGAGCACTTTTTATAAGGATAACTTTTTTAAAACACATATAAGAATAAATTTGGATATGTTGAAAACCAGAAATAGAGAAAATATTATCCTTGAAGCCTGTGTAAAAGCAAAGCAGCCTTTTGTAGTTGATAATACGAATCCCACTGTTATGGACAGAAAGAAGTATATAGATATTGCAAAAGCAGGGAATTTTAAGGTTGTCGGATACTATTTTCAATCGAATATAAATGAAGCTGTTCTGAGAAATGAGAAAAGGGAAGGAAAAGAATTTGTTCCTTTAGCAGGAATTAGAAGTACATATGCTAAATTGGATCTGCCTGACAAGTCAGAAGGATTTGATGAATTGTATTATGTTTATATAAATGAGGAAAATAAATTTGTTGTAGAGGAGTGGAAGAATGAAGTTTGATGATCTTGATTTAAAAATGAGGGTATATGAGACAGCGCATGATTATTGTGTTGTTCCTGAAGTATATATGGTTTCACGAATAGATGGTAGAGGGTTCACCAGGCTAACAAAGGAAATTCACCAGTTTGAAAGCCCGTACGATATACGTTTTAGGGATTATATGGTTGCAACTACCGAGCACCTTATGAATTGCGGGTTTAGAGTGATTTACGGTTATACGCAGAGTGATGAAATTTCTCTTCTATTTCACATCGAGGAAAGTGCATTTGGACGAAAAACCCGTAAATATAATTCAATATTGGCAGGAGAAGCAAGTGCAAAATTTTCGGTGTTGCTTGGTGATGTTGGCTGTTTCGATTGCAGAATATCTGAGCTACCTAACAAAAAGAATGTTGTAGATTATTTCAGGTGGAGAAACGAGGATGCACACAGAAATGCGTTGAATGCACACTGCTATTGGATGCTGAGGAAGAAGGGGAGTTCAGTCCAGGAGGCGACAAATTATTTGAGTGGTATGCCTGTTAGTGATAAGAATGAACTGTTATTTCAAAATGGAATAAATTTTAACGATATACCAAATTGGCAAAAGCGGGGGATAGGATTATACTGGGAGCTTTATGAAAAACCTTGTGTTAACCCGAAAACGGGCAGTGAAGTGACTGCTAAAAGGAGAAGAGTTAAAGTAGACTATGAGCTGCCCATGAAAGAAGAGTATAGTGAGTTTATTATAAAATTTTTAAATGATTAGGATTGGAGCTTTTACAATGAATAAGCAGAACATAAGCAACCGATTGAATTATGCAAGGACATCTTTAATTGGATTGTCAGTTGGAGATGCTTTTGGTCAAACGTTTTTTGGTGAAGAAGAAAAAGTTTTAGACAGAATTTCAAAACGGGAATTAAGAGAATCAGAGTGGTTCTTTACTGATGATACTGTTATGGGGATTGCAGTATATAAGATTTTGGAGGAATATGGAGAAATTCATCAAAATGAACTGGCAAAGGTGTTTGCAGATAACTACTCCAAGGATTGGCATCGTGGATATGGTGGAACTGCCCATGATATTTTACAGGCAATTGGGGCAGGAGAAGACTGGCGTAATATATCACCTAAAGCTTTTGCTGGAATGGGGTCCATGGGAAATGGTGCAGCTATGAGAGTTGCTCCAATAGGAGCTTTTTATTATGACGATCTTGGTAAAATTAAAGAACAAGCCCGTTTGTCTGCTGAAGTGACACATTTTAATGATGAGGGAATTGCAGGAGCAGTTGCTATTGCTCTTGCAGCAGGGATTATTCTTGAAAGCAAGATAAAATCCAATATTCTAAATGCTACTGAAATTATTGAGAAGATATTTTATGAGACTCCTGAAAGTGATACTAAGTATGCAATACGCAAAGCACTTCAGGTATCAAAAAGTTCAAATATTGACTTTGTAAGTTCGGTTCTTGGAAACGGCTCAAGAATTATTGCTCAGGATACAGTTCCTTTAGCTATCTGGTGCATTGCACATTATAAAGATAACTATGAGCAAGCTCTATGGAAAACAGTTTCAGCGTTAGGCGATAGAGACACAACCTGTGCTATTGTTGGAAGTGTAGTTGCTTTGAATACCGGGATTGAAGGTATACCATCATATTGGATGAAGTCAGCCGAATCGTTTGAAAGCTCGGAGTTCTGGTACTAGGGGGTGAAAAGTATGAAGGTAGCTTATACTTCTGATGTGCATGCTGACATAACTCTAAATAATGGGCGACTCATACCATATTTGGTTAAACGTGTTCAAGATATAAAACCTGATGTTTTTGTAATAGCAGGTGATATTTCCAATACTCTCTACAGCATGGA
>CAYXPB010000279.1:0-6920 GCA_964466645.1 uncultured Acetivibrio sp.
GGCCAACGAGAATCCTCTACCCGCTATTCAAGTCTCAACAATCCCGTCGAAACCATTACGCCCCCATATATAAAGTTGTCAAGTTACCTGTTGCTTTCTTTCATCTTTCTGTCAATCTCTCTCATTGCGTCTTTCCTTGCTAAATCTTCCCTCTTATCGTACAACTTCTTACCTTTTCCAAGCCCCAACTCAAGCTTAACCTTGCCGTGACGAAAGTATAATTCGATAGGAACTAAAGACATTCCCTTTTGCTGTATTAAGCCTATAAGCTTATTAATCTCAAACTTGTGCAGCAAAAGTTTTCTATCTCTTAAGGGGTCTTTGTTGAATATATTTCCCTGTTCATAAGGACTTACATGCATGCCAAAAATGAAGACCTCTCCACCTTTAATAATTGCATAGCTTTCCTTAATTGTGACCTTCCCCTGACGGATAGATTTTACTTCTGTACCCGACAAAACAATACCTGCCTCAAAAGTCTGCTCAATAAAATAGTCGTGTCTGGCTTTTTTGTTTTGTGCAATTGTCTTTTTTGCTTCCTTAGACATAGAACTACACCTTTTGTCAAATTATTTCTTAGATAAAAATACCCCTTCCACTGAAAGGGTGCTGTTATCAAAAATTTCTTACTGCGCCTTATAATTATATCACCTTTTAACTCTATGTCAAGTTCTTTGAATATTTTGTAATTATATTACACTATCTTCTAGTGCTATAGTCCTATAACAATAGGTACTATTTACTATTGTTTTACCCATTAAAATATAATAAGATATTCCATGAACCACAGCAATTCTTTTAAAGTAATCCATTAGGCCATTTCAAAAAATAACCTATACAATATTTAAGTCACAAAGCCCATTAAATCAGATTTTTTGAAATGACAATTGACCAGTTATTTTTTTGGAATCACCTTTATAATTTAATATATGGTTAATATTAATTATAAGACCGTATATTTTTACAAACATTTAGCATTTTATTAAAATTTATTTATATTCATATACAATTTTGTACGTAATTCTTACTCCCCAATTTCACCCATTTTATATGGGTTCTTTTTTTTATAATTTCTTAAGCCTTTCAAGCACCTCATTTGGTACAGATAAGTTGCCTTTTCCTTTCCCTATTTTTATGTCCGGCTTAAATATCCCATGAAAATCACTTCCGCCTGTGGGTATTATATTATGCTTTATGGCAATTCTTAAAAGATTGCCCGTATCGTCCCCTGAATTCTCAACATAATATGTTTCAATTCCTTTAAGCCCAACTTTTACGAGCTTTCCAACAAGCTCATCCAACTTACCCCAGGTCAAATATAGAAATATCGGATGAGCAATTACAGGTATTCCCCCAGCTTTAGTTATAGCTTCCACGCAGTCCTCTGGAGTCATTTTATCTTTCTTAACAAACGCCGGTTTACCGTCGGAAATATATTTATCAAAGGCTTCTCGAATGCTTTTGACATATCCCTTTTTCATTAAAACACTTGCCATGTGGGGTCTTGCTACAATATTACCTTTAGCTTCTGCCCGAACCTCATCCATAGTTATATCAAAACCTAAGCTTTTAAGTCTTTCAACCATCTTTGGGTTTCTCTCATCCCTGCTAAGCCTAAGGTATTCTAAAGTGAACCCCAAATTTTTATAAGTATTTCCAAAAAAATATCCCAAAATATGCATTTCGGAATTGAAGTCAACACTTGTTTCTACTCCTGCAATCACCTCAATTCCGATCTTTGCACCTTCATCTAGAGCTTCCTCAACACCGTCTATTGTATCATGATCGGTAATGGCAATTGCTGCTAATCCACTCTCTTTTGCGTGTCTCACCAGTTCTCTTGGACTCATGCTGCCATCGGACGCAGTCGAATGAGTATGTAAATCTATAAGTTTATTCATAATCCATCCTCCATAAACAGTTCCACACCGTTGTTAAGACTATTTAACTTCCTACTCTGGGATACCGAATAAACCTGATTCGATAATGTTTTCAAAATATGAGAATAGGAAGTTATTTTGTCGTTATTCCAAGTATTTTTCTATTCCAAACAAAGCGTTGGCGGAAACTTACCAGCATAAGCCAACTCTAGTACTTTAGCAAGTATTCTTAAGGAAGTACAAGCTTCTTCTGTTGTTATAATTCCTTTTTCCATCGCCTCTGCAACTTCCTCTACATCTAAAACAATTACAGAGCCATCGGGCATTATTTTTACGTCGAGAAGCAAATCTGTTAATATGTATTTATCTGCTTCCTCATCATAATCTACATTTATAATATCACAATACCAATATTTAAATTCACCGGATGGTCCTAAAAATTTACTGACTTTATAGCCTTCCTTTAAAAAAGTATAGGACATCCCCCCGGAAATATCCGATCGTTTTTTGATGGGTTTCCATCTAGTTACCAGCAAATCTTCACTTCTTGATATAAGCTCATCTCCTGATATATCAACTGTCTCAAAGGGAATATACCGTTTTCTCAATACTGTAGGTTTCTTCATACTAGTCTCCTGTCAAAAAAGTTTTTATTTTCAAATTTGCAAACTTCCAATGCCCATCTTTTTAATAATTATATATCAATCAACTGGTTTTGAAAACTCAAATTTAATGGTTATAATATTTCCCGTATTCTTCCACAGCAAGGTTTACAGTGTTATAATGTATTAGCGCCCAGCAACAAAATTTACTGTAAGATGCGTTCAACCATTCTTGTTAGGAGGAGAAAGTTTTGAATTCTAAAAGAACAAGAACTTGTAGTAATTGTCTTAAAGGAACTGCAATTACTATCAATAATGATATACTATGCATAGAAAAGGGAGTAGTGTCCTCAGACTATGTCTGTGCAAAACATAGATTTTTACCTGAGTTTAAATCCATTAAACGTAGAATAAATACTTGTTTGGACTGCGAAAACTTTATTGTCTTTGATACAACTCATATAGAAGAAAGAGCCTTTGGCATATGTCAGCTATTTACCGTAAGAAAATACGACGGAAGAATGAAAAGCGGCTGCTCTAAATTTGTGAAACGCAGCAAGCTTGAAGTTTCATAAAATCCATGAAAACATTTACTTTTTATAAGCTAATATTTATCTGTAAACTATCCGATAAAAAATGTAGAGTTGTTTTATTTTAAAATATCACTATTAGGTTCGGAGGTTTACAATGAGAGTGAGCGATATTTTCAGTCAAAAAATTAACGAAATACAAAGCAGAGTGCCAGTCAAAATGAAGACCGCAAATACAAAGGAAACATCCTTTGAGGAGATTTTAGCAGGCACTGAAGATGTCGTTTCGATCAATAATGCTATAATAGAGCCTACGAAAAAGTCTAATAAGACGCTATCAAATGCTGTAGATAAATTTGGAAACGACAGATCTACTGATGTTGCAAGAGCCAAAAATTCAAGAGCCGCAAGCAAATCATATATACCCGAGAGCAAATCCGAACAAATGGACATAATAAACTCTAGTATCGAAAAAGCCTCTCAAAAGTACGGAGTAGATGCTCATTTGATTCGTGCCATTATAAAACAGGAATCAAGCTTTAACCCTAAGGCTCTGTCTCATTCAGGTGCACAAGGCTTAATGCAGTTAATGCCTGGTACAGCAGATGCACTTCGTGTTAGCGACCCATGGAATATTGATCAAAATATAGACGGAGGCACAAGGTATATAAAGGATCAACTTAAAACCTTTAACGGAGACATAAAGCTTGCCCTAGCTGCCTATAATGCAGGTCCTGGCAGTGTAAGAAAGTATAATGGAATACCACCATATAATGAAACACAGAACTATGTAAAAAAGGTTGCCGAATACTACAATATATATAGAGGTGCTCAATAAGTAATCACAAAAAAACAACTGATCACTTGCTATTTCAAAAAAATTGATTTACCCCTTCACTAATGTTCTCCTTCTATAATTCTAGTACAATGTTTTCTATATAATATGCAAACAGTATCTACGAATGCTTGCATATTATATAGTTTGAGAAGAATATGTCTCTTAGTTAATAAAAACGTTGCACTCGTTGCCGACCGCCCAACTATTATTTCTCTATCTGAGGACAAAAATTCTATAGAATTTTGCTTTTATATACTGTATTTATTATATAATCTTTTGAAGTAACCTATTTCACAGCTCAAATAGTTTACAAAACACCATAGTAAATCTGAAAATTTTGTAAATAGCTTTTAACTTTTTACGCACTTGTACATATATTAATCCACAATACCCACAGTGTTATCCACAGTTCCCACCTTAGATTTTATAGGGCTTAGCGAATTATTTCCACATTATTCACATAATAAATTTCAACAGCATTGGGTATAATTCGTCAAATTTTTCATAGGACTTTTGTACTATGAAAAATTAATTTTGTATTATAAAATTACGTAAACAAACCATACCTATAATTTTAATTTTTATGTAATTTCGCTTGAAATAACTGGTATCAGTAGAGTCTGGCGTTTTGCACTTTAGCTTTTGTAAATCGCCTCAAATAAAGCCTTTCGGAATATCTTAGTTACTTTTGTATATTAAATTGGGAAATATTCAAAGAATAATTTCCCGTAATTTATGCCATATTTTTCTAATATCTATTGATAAACCTAAAACATTTGGAAATAAACAAAATCTGTGGATAAGGTATAGTTATCCACAGATTTTGTCTATATTCTTTCTCCGAGCTTTAGCCCCGGTATTGCATTCAAATTCAAATTCGATACATTTCCTCTTCTAAAATCATAGTGAGCCGCACAAGCAATCATAGCTGCATTATCTGTGCATAGAATCGGACTTGGATAATATACTTCAAGTCCATCCTTGTCTGCCCGTGCCTTTAGTTCTTTTCTAAGTTCCGAATTGGCTGCTACACCACCTGCTAACGCAACCTTCTTTAAATTTACCTGTTTTGCTGCGGATATCAAGTTTGTAACCAATACATCCACAACTGCAGACTGAAAACTTGCACATAAGTCTTGAATGTTATACTTTTCACCTTTTTGCTCAAGACTGTTCAAATAGTTTAATACTGATGTCTTAATACCACTAAAACTAAAATCATAACACCCTTTTCCAAAGTATACCCTAGGAAAGTCAATTGCTTTTGGATTACCTTCTTTAGCTGTTTTGTCAATCAAAGGACCACCGGGATAGCCCAACCCAACTGCCCTTGCCACTTTATCAAAAGCCTCACCAGCTGCATCGTCTCTAGTTTTACCAAGGATTTTAAACCTGTCATAAGCCTCCACATATACAATATGACTGTGACCTCCTGAAGCAACAAGACAAACAAAAGGCGGTTCCAACTCTTCATGCTCTATATAATTTGCGGCAATATGACCTTCTATGTGGTGAACTCCTACTAAAGGCTTGCCCCATGCAAAAGCGATTGCCTTAGCAGCTGATAATCCTACAAGTAGCGCCCCCACAAGTCCCGGTCCATATGTCACGCCTACAGCATCAATTACCTCTGGTGTTATTCCAGCCTCTTCTATAGCCTGATTAATTACAGGTATAACTAGCTCAACATGCTTTCTAGATGCAATCTCCGGTACCACACCACCATATTTTTTATGAAGGTCAACCTGCGAAGATATAACATTTGACAATATTTTACGTCCGTTTCTTACCACCGACGCTGAAGTCTCATCGCAACTCGACTCAATTCCAAGAATAATTTTATCTGTCACTTTCAACACCTGCTTACCTATAATATTTTAAAATGACCTAAACAAGTATAGCATATCACAAATATTTTATTTCGAGAAGTATAGTCGAATCAACATATTGCACAAAAAAGAATGAGCTAGCTTTTGCCACCTCACCCCTTTAATTAAGTCGTTCCAAAAAAGTTCATTAGTCAGTATATAGAGTTCCAACCCAATAAAACCAAATTTTTCGAAACCCATTGACTAGCTATTTTTTTGCAATCACCTAATACTGAACTCATTATCATATTTTACATTAAAATTCTGTTCCTTCGTTAGATGTACCTTGGTTTTATGCTCCAGATGCACTCAATACATTTACAGGTTTGCCCTGTATCGAGATTTTCTCCGCATCTCCCTTTTCTTTTTTGCCAAATACTATTTCAGTAACTTCAAATATGTTCTCAACCGGTATAACTTCAATATCCATACCTTCATACAGCTCCTGCCAATTGTCCTTTGCTATTATTACCTTCTTAATACCTGCATTCATCGCAGCTTCAACTTTTGAAACAACTCCACCTACAGGCTTGACTTTTCCACGTATTGATATTTCTCCTGTCATTGCAATTTCGCTACTTATAGGAAGATTATTTATTGCAGAGTATATTGCAGTAGCAATTGCAATACCCGCTGAAGGACCATCAATAGGAACACCTCCGGGAAAATTTAAATGTAGATCATAGTCTCTATACTCTATATCAAAAACTCTCTTTAAGACCGTCAACACATTTTCCACAGATGCTTTTGCAGTGCTTGTCCTTCTTAATTTGTGTCCTCTTCCATCCATCTCTTCCTCTTCAATTATACCTGTAATTTTTAAAGTCCCTTTACCGCTTATAGTTTTAGTAGCGGCAACTTCAATATCTAAAACTATGCCTGTACTATTACCAAATACCGCTAATCCGTTAATACAACCTATCTGCTCGTCCTTATCCACCTTTTTATCTGCACGCGGGTTATACTTTCCAAATTCAATTACCCACTCTATGTCCTTCCTCTTTATCAACTTTCTCTCCTCAACTAATGCTACCCCACCGGCAATTTGAACTATATTTACCGCATCTCTGCCACTCTGAGCATATTTGGCTATCAACTCATCTCCGCCTTCTTCCAGCAGAAAGCCTCCCTTTTGTATTGCATTTTTTGCAATTTCTTTTACCTCTCCTGCTGTAAGCGGCCTAAAATATATCTCAACACAT
>CAYXPB010000280.1:0-6901 GCA_964466645.1 uncultured Acetivibrio sp.
GCCAAAATTTACATTTTTTTATTTGCTTTTCAACAAACCTTGCTTTTCTATGACTTAAATTAAAAGGTTTTACATTTCAAAAAGTATTACCGCCACCCATCCATCAAGGTTTTATACTTTTCTCTCTCACTTAAAACCATAGTACAGCTTTCCCAATCAATACTACCGATTGCCTGACTCTCGTACCTTATAGCAAACGGATGCTGTTTTGGCATCTCATCAATAATCCTTTCCGCTGCTGCTTTATTGTTCAATGCTATTTGAACCCAAACATCTTCAAGTACATCGGGTAACTGACCGAATATGCTGCTTATATTCTGAAACCTCTTTGACAGCATATCATGAACTCTGTCTTCAACCGAGTCCTTATATCTCATATTATAAACATATACTTTTTCATTTACTTGTCCTATACGCTGTATACGTCCTTTTCTTTGCTCAAGCCTTGTAGGATTCCATGGCAAGTCAAGATTTATTAATGTTCCGAGCGTTTGCAGATTCAAACCTTCCGACGCAGCATCGGTACCTACAAGTATTTTTATTTCACGGGTTTTCACTTTTTGTTTTATGTCCTCTTTCGTACACTTCTTAAGTATTCCGTCAACCACTACTCCGGACTTATCGCCACCAGCATATAGACCAACTACAGTATTTTTTAAATCCTTTGAAACTTCGGATGCAACCCATAATGCCGAGTCGTAGTACTGTGAAAATATTATACATCCCTTTTGTGCAAATTCTTTTTCTTTAAGAAGAGTAAGCACCAGTTCATATTTGGGGTCTTTATCTCTATTGGCTTCAAGTTTATTAACAAATCTACGCAGGCATCCTCTTTCTTCTTCAGTTAAATCCTTAACCTCACTGTACTTTTCATCTTCAGCATTTGGCTTTTTTCTCCCTTTGCCATAAGTATCTTCTTCGTATTCATCATCCTCTTCAAATATTGCTTCCGACTCTATTCCCCAACTAAGCATCTTTTGCGCAGTAGAAAGCCCTGCAACCATAGTGCTTCCAACTCTTTTTAAAAGTAAAGTCTTAATAAAACCTCCACCTTTAACTCTTTTGCTTAAAAGCTCACAGAATTCCTCAGCACATTCATAGGCCTCTTTTAGATAAGGCGTTAGCTTAATAGACTCCTTTTCATCCTCTCCCATTAAAACCAATTCAATCTTTTTTAAATAGGGTTCACCAGTCTCAGGGTTATTGTTACTTTCTAAATACTCTCTTGTGCGCCTTATAATATGGCGTATAAACGGGTTATGGTTTTGCATAAAACCATTTTCCAATATCCTTCCAACCCTTCGACTATCTGGACCTCCGCTGTTTATTATATCTCTAAATACATCGGGTTTAATTACAAAACAATTCTCCGAAAGTCCAACATTCCTTCTTAAAATTCCAAAATTCATTGGATCTTCATCCGCTGGTGGAAATGGATTTCGAAGCCATTCGCACTGTTCAATTAGACCATAATTATTCGAATTAATACGTTCTTTGTCCATAATTAATTTTAATGCTTTCTCGGGATTTGTACGCCATTTTGACAGTTCACTACCAAGTACACTGTCATTTTTCTGAGACAGAATATATAGTAAATCCCATGCCTCTATAGGATACATTTGAACTGGCGTTGCTGTTGCAAGCAGCATACTATGTGTATTTTTTGAAATTTCCAGCAGAAAAGCCATCAAATTATTGGACTGGGGCTTGTCATTTTCTTTTCCCTCACCAAGATTTTTACGTCTTGACCTATGGGCTTCATCAACAATTACACATTCATACTTCATTGATAAAAGCTGTGCTATGTAATCTTCACGTCCATTTACAATAAGCCCTTGCGAAATAATGCCTACTTTTCTAGGGCACTTCCTTATATCTTCTGTTGGAGGATATTTTATCTCGTTTTCATCCTGCCACTCTCTTCCTGTCCACACTGCGGATGGCATACCGAGAAGATTTTTCATTTCATCCTGCCACTGCCAAATTAAGGTCTTCGGCACAATTATCAATATGGGTTTACTTCCGTTCAAAGCCATTAACTGTGCCGATAGAGCAAGTTGTATTGTCTTCCCTAATCCAACCTGATCTGCCAGTACGTATCTTGCACCATAACTCTTTTGATGGTCACGAAATACTGTATTTACAAAATACTTCTGATGTTCCCAAAGCCCAAGTTCCTTTCGGTAAACCGGAGATTCAACAATCACCTGTGCCGCATCAGGAGCAGATTTCCATTTCGTTATATCATCAATAACCTTACGATCTGAAATACGTCCAATGTCCGCAATAACAAAATCGGATAAAGGAATAGCCGATGGATGATTCCAAAAATAATCAAACTCCTCCTGTACCCAATTAACAGCCTCATCACTGTCATCTTCCCAAAGTATTTCATAATTTAATTTCCATGCTGAGTATGTTTCGTTTACACTTCCGATAAAGGAGGTTTTTCTATTATCAGAAAGTGTGATAACTCCGGCTTTTCCATGGATTAATCCAAATACATCATTGGGCAAAACCCTCACTATAAGCTTTTTGCTTTTCAATAAATCATATAATTTTTTTAGTCTTGGTGAGTTATTTGAAAATTTCTGTTCAGGCTCGCTTGCACACCATTCCTTACGCAATGAATTTGCAGCTGCGGTCGCTGTTATAACATCATCCTTCTCAAGGCATGAATTGCAAATAAGCCTCACAGTACCGGATACCGATTCAATTTCCTCACCGGCAACTTCAAGAATGGAAGAACTGAAAAATCCAGCAATACGGTCATAACTTATTGCATTCTTCAATTTCTCATGCAAAAAGGCTCTATCAAGCCTTTTTGATCTCGATGAAAATCTATTTATCAAAATCTCACCCACTTATTTCTGCAATTTATCTTTTGCTGCTTCTATAAACTAATCTATGCTAAAAACTGGATTCAAATCAATTTCAAGGTCTGGAAATATTGAAACCTTTACTATATCTCCATCTGTGTACATTTCCGGTCTTCCATATCTGCCATTTGACTGTAATGTAAATATACTTACAAGTTTCTGGTCAGGTTCCACAATCCAATACACTTTAACTCCTGCTTTTTCGTACTTGTTAAATTTAATCAACCTATCAATTTTTCCTGTTGATGGTGATATAATTTCAATTACCATATCGGGAGAACCTTTACATCCTCTGTCATCAAGTTTGGATTTGTCACAAACAATTGTTATGTCAGGCTCTACAACATTTTTAACTTCATCATCCTTTTCAACATCCAATCTTACACAAAATGGAGCAGGATATACTTTGCAAGGCTTATTAGTGAGATATACAGCAAATTGTTTTGATAATTCCATAAGTATTTCCTGATGGATTCTTGACGGTGCAGCTTGCATATACGGAACACCATCAATAATTTCCCATCTTTCGCTTTCATTCCACGTTAAGTAATCAGCATATGAATAAGTTTTTTCTGACTTTGGTATTGGCATTATAATCACTCCTCAATTCACAATTCTTATTTGACAATCCTTTCACCTAAATCATGTCATTTGACACAAGTTCTTTAAGTATAGTTGCAGCCTTTGAGGCACTCATCCAGTGCTCCATGTTATAAATGGGCTCAAAGGTTGATATATAGTTTAAAAATTCGCATATTCTTTCCCTCTTGTTCCAGTACTCATCCAATTCATTTTTTAACCAGTTTCTACCTGCCTGAACATTGTCCTCTTTATCCATCAGATATAGCGCCATAAAGACGTTTCTTAAAAGAGATGAAGCAAAACCGTTTTCGCCGCCAATATTACGATTTGCCCATTCATCAGGAGTTTTAAGCCTTGCTGTATTGGCTTTTGAATTTTCCATTAAATCCTTGTACTCAGCAACTCCAAAGCCTCTAGCTAGCTCTTGATAGTTGGAAAGCTGGTAAATATTATTTTTTTCAATTTCCAAACCTTTTATATAAAACCTTTCATCCGGTGCAAGGGATTTCCAGATGAAATTATCAAATTCATAAGGAATCAATTGGTCATAGGCAATTTTGGTCGCAGCTTCAATAAGCTTTGCAACTGACGAAAGTTCACCTTTTTTCCTATCTCTTGAAAGTTCATATGCCACGTCAATATCTTCAATACGCTTTACAGAGGTCAATACTTTTAATGCAGCTGCATATGCAGCTAAAATATAGTCGGCATCCGAGAAGTTCGGTTCTTCTTTGTCATCAAGGATATGCATGCTATCAATCTGTCTTTTTACTTCCTCTTCTATGTCAGGATAAATTTCATCCAAATATGCTGTATGGGTTGACGTTTGTTTTCTCAAAACCAATAACACTGTACCTTTTACATAGTTACCATCTTTTAAGCCACTAGCCTCTGTTTCAGTAGCAATATTCCATGCTGCCACTACCTGTAAACCGGCTGACCACACTATTAAAGCCAAATCCGCCCATACACTTACATCTTGATGTGTAAACATAATAATTTGCAAGCCATTGTCAGGCATATTATTTGCAAGGTTTGAGTAGATTTCCACCATACTTTGTTTAAAGGATTGTTCTCTACCTTTGACTGCAAGGATTCTTTTACTATCCGTATACCACTCAGGAAAAGCCTTTTTGAGTAGTTTTTTATCCCATGCAAGAAAAAACTCTGACAGCTCGTGGTAGTTAACTGCATCAGCATATGGTGGATCTGTAATCCAAATGTCTGATGTGTTTGTACCAATACGTGCATCAATAAGATTAATTTCAATATTTGAGTTTACAATTGAATTATTAATAGTAAAAAACCAATATGCCGAGATATTAACTATATCCTTACTTCCATAGTTTAAAAAAGTATTAAAGGCTTGATTATAAAAAGTTTGACTCAAATTTTCATTTACCCCTGCATTTATCCACTGGCATAGTTTAGAATTCCAGTTGCAAATTTTATTTATCCCTAAAAGCCCCAATACAATTTCCTGTTTCGTCTTGGCAAACTTCTCAATTTTTTCTATAAACAACCCATGTACCAAAAGCTGCCTCGGATTATATAACTGGTGCCAGTAATTCCATCCGCGTGTTCTCATTAATTCATTAGTCTTTTCACCTTCTTCAATTTCACCTGACGGAATATAACCACATTCTTGCCACTCCTTAAACTTATCAGAAAGCAAACTTACAACCTTTTTTTCCCGCTTTAAATCATTCTCTGTAGGGGTTACATAATAACGAGTACGTTTTACTTTAGTCTCACCCTTTTTATCAATATATTCTTCTTCCTGTTCGTATCTGATACAATAAAGCCTTTCTTGAAAAACATCATCTTCTCTAGGTATAAACTCATCCTTTTTCCATTGCCTCAAGCCATAGCCCTCATTCGTATCTCTTCTGATAGCTGAAATTGGTACTGTTTTTTTGCAGTTAGGACAATACATACTTCCTTTCACAATAGTTGCGTTTTCATCAGCCTCTTTCATTTCTTTTGCGGTAACACCGCTTTTTATCTCAATATCAAAGCCGTCTTTTCCATTATCCTTCAATATTGCAATTGTCATAGTTCCTTTTCCTATTATCCACGATGGTGCAAGCGGAACCTTATAACCACATTCGGGACAAATGGTTTCATTACAGTATAAATATGAATTTGCCCTGTCACCCTGCTCATTAGTTTCAATTCCCCACTCTTTAACCTGTTCATCTACAGATTTATATACTTTTTCCTGAAATTTTCTCATTTCTTCTATTTCTTCATCACTTGCACCTGCTATATTCAAATCTGCCCAGGTAAGTAAACCTGCTATGGGATTTAAGTCCGATGCAAAAACATCATTTCCCATTCTTGCAGCCTCAAAAGGTATAGAGCCCCCACCACAAAAACAATCGCCTACAATAGCTCTATGTCCGAACTTTTTAACGCCAAGCTGTTCTACAAGCTCCTGCAAGTTGTTTGCTGTAGTTCCCAAATGGGCGTTAATAACTTCCCACTCCTCCGGAACAATGTTTTTAGCTTCCTCCGGACGTAAACAATAAGCTATTTTTTTATCATAAGTAAGCTTGTGCCAAGCCTTTGCCTCTGCCTCGTACTTCTCTTCATTAGTTATCTCTTCTTTCCATTTTGCTATATTATTGCTAATAAAATATTGTTCCCGCTCCTTATTTGTAAGCATTTCAAAGATATTTACAGCAGAAATTCTTGTTGACTTTCGATGTGATAACCCCTTTTTATCCATAGTCATTACTTTTAAAAATATGTCCATGTCTTTCTTTGTATCCTTTGAAGCAGGCATTAAAAGTCCAAGAATTGCTGCTCTGACAAGCACAAGCGGTTTTCTGCCCCACCACTTACCCAAACCTGTAAGAGTTTGTCCTAAATTTGCTTTTCTTTCCTTATAGCTCTCCTTAGATACTTTCGATACAGGGAACTGCACCTCTATAAAAGATTTATCATTCATGTCCATTCTCTCCGATATTCTTTATGATTACCCAACTTCCAGACCTTGAACTTCCTTCTCTTTTTATTATTCCATCTTCTTTTAATTTGTTAACTTTCCTTTGGACTGTCCTTTTTGTCACATTTACTATTTTAGAAATTTCTGAAAGACTTAGATGTTTATTCGATTTTATCATATTTAATATCCAGATTTCCAAATCATCATTGTTGAAACTATGATTGGTGACATCATTGGTGACATTGGTGACATCATTGGTGACATCAGTATCATCATCGGTGTCTTTAACAATGTCACCATTCTGACGTTTAATATAAGAATCGCGCATTAAGGTCACCATAAAAAAACCTTCCAACTCAAAACTTGGCAAAGGCAAACCAACTTTCTGCATGGCATTTGTTATTCTCGAAATACCGGTTCCCATTTTTTTCAATATAGTTGGCACGCTGAAGTAACGAAGCAATATTAGGGTTCCTTGTAATACTTATTT
>CAYXPB010000281.1:0-6886 GCA_964466645.1 uncultured Acetivibrio sp.
AAACAACTCTTTTACAGATACCAAAGTATCCTTAGACAGCTTTCTTTTAAAACCTCTTACCTTTATAAGTCTAAGTTCAAAATTTTCTCTCGGAACTAATTTGGTCTCGAGTCCTTTTTGCGTACCAACAAATACTATCTCACAACCCGGATTTTTACTCTTTATGTACTTTGCAATTGCAATTCCAGGGTTTATGTGCCCAGCAGTTCCTCCCCCGCTAATTAAAACCTTCAAAACTTTCTCACCTCAAATTCTATCATAATTTGAATATCTAGATATATTAAGTAATATTCCTATCCCACTCATTAGAAAGATAAGCGATGTTCCCCCATGACTAAACAAAGGCAAAGGCATTCCTGTAACAGGCATTGAAGAAGTAACAACCGCTACGTTAATAATAACCTGTATTGCTATAAGGGATGTAATACCTATCGCTACAAGACTTCCAAAGGCGTCAGGAGCATTTACTGAAATTTTTACACCTCTCCATATAAATACAAGGAATAAGAGAAGAACTGCCACCACTCCTATAAATCCCATTTCTTCAGCTAAAATCGAAAAAATAAAATCGTTATACGGCTCAGGAATATAAAGAAACTTCTGCATGCTCTTACCTAGACCTCTACCAAAAAGGCCTCCCGAGCCTATAGCATACAAAGATTGAACAACTTGATAACCATCACCTTTTATATCTTTAAATGGATCAATGAATGAAACCAACCTTTTTAACCTATAAGGTGCAGCAAAAATTAATACTACCAAACCAGCTATTGCCGGAAATGAAAGCAGCACAAAATGCTTTATTTTCGCACCAGCAGCAAATAAAATTATACTCGCTACCCCAAATATAACAATGGTACCGCTAAGATGAGGCTGCTTAATAAGAAGTCCTCCATACACAGATAAAAGGAGCAGATATGGAAATAACCCTCTAAAGAAGGAACTTATTTCATCCTTCCTTTTTGAAAGGCTGTATGAAAAAAATAATATAACTGCTAATTTAGCAATTTCTGATGGTTGAAACTCAGTCACTCCAAGATCAATCCATCTTTGAGCACCATTATGTTCTGTACCAAATATAAGTACTAGCACAAGAAGTGCAATACTCCCCACCATAAAAACAGGAGACCACTTACCAAGCTTCCTGTAGTCAATATTCATAGTAACAAACATTGCAAGAAATGCCAAAGGCAAATACATTAACTGTTTCTTTATAAAGTGATAAGTATCACCCATTACATTGTTTGCATGAGGTGCACCAGCACTGAAAACCATTATAGAGCCTAGACACAGCAGTATCAATACTGTCATGAATAATAGAAAGTCAAAAGGTTTTTTTGATGAATTTGCAGCCATAACTTCCCCCCATTTTAGCTCTAAGCCATCACTTAAAATTAATTAGTAAAACTTTATACCTAGTGCCAACAAACTTAAAATGCTTAATAGAACTGTCACTGCCCAAAATACATAAACAACTTTTACTTCCTTCCAGCCTGAAAGTTCAAAGTGATGATGTATTGGCGCCATCCTAAAAACTCTTTTTCCTGTAAGCTTAAAGCTCACTACCTGAATAATAACCGACAACGCTTCAATTACGTATATTCCGCCTACTACAAACAGTATCAACGGCATTTTCATCACTATAGAAACTGCACCAACAGCGCCACCTAGAGCCAATGAACCCATATCTCCCATAAACACTCTAGCAGGGTGGGCATTGTAGGTCAAAAATGCGAGGCAACCGCCGGAAAGTATTGAGCAGAATATCTTTATGTATTCCCATTCACTTCTTGTCATTGCAACGATAGAAAAGAAAAGGGTTACTATAAGTGTGATTCCTGCACACAATCCATCTAATCCATCGGTAATATTAACCGAATTGGTGGAAGCTATAAGAACTAATACGCTAAACGGTATAAAAAACCAAGCTAAATCAATAGTCCTCTCCATTCCTAATAATGGTACTATTATTTCACTTCCTATTCCCACTTTTGATACATAAAACGAAAAAGTAACAGCTATAAGAAGAAGGCCTATCATTTTCTGATTCCAATAAAGCCCGTCTTTTCTTTTTTTGACTACCTTTATAAAATCATCTAAAAACCCAACCAAGCCAAATCCAATTGTAACAAGCATAATTGGCAATATCCGCGAATCATATCTGGCATAGAATACCGACATTATCAATAAAGGAATTAAGAAAATAAATCCTCCCATAGTTGGAGTCCCTGTCTTCTTAAGATGGGACTGCGGTCCATCATCCCTTACTGTCTGACCAAACTTTAATCTAGTCAGAAAAGGAATAAAAACGGGTCCCATTGCCAGCGTAAGAAAAAAGCTCACAATAAACACCAGTACATGTGCAGAAATATTAAAAGGTAAGTTGTACAATTTTTATCTCCCCCCAACAAAACTTTACCCGGTTAAAGCCTCCAAACAAAGAAACATTACTTTGCAATGCAAAAATGTAAATCAGATTTTTTGAAATGGCAATTACAAAGTTTTTTTGGAATTACCTTCATTAAAAAGAGGCTAAATTAAAATTTACACTTCTAAAGCTGTCTTGTCAATAGACTGACTATTTCCTCCATTTTCATACCCCGTGAACCCTTTACCACCAACACATCTCCCGGTTTAGCAAAACTAATTAAAAATTTCCCTGCTTCTGTGTTGTTTTTAAAATGTAATGCCATTTCTTTTTTGGCTCCGGCTTCAATAGCTCCTCCAACAATATCTTTCCCCTTCTCACCGACAGCAACTATATAACTTACCTCTTTTGAAACAGCATACTTCCCCACATCCCTATGAGCTTTGACGGATATATCGCCAAGCTCTAGCATATCACCTAATACAGCAATAGTCCTACTGTTGCCATTAGCAACATCTTTAAGCACGTTTATAGCGGCTTCCATAGACTGGGGGCTGGCATTATAGGCATCATTTATAATCTTTATTCCGTTTATATCAATTATGTTTAATCTCATCTTACCGGGTAAAAATTCTCCGATACCTTTGATAATATAATCTATAGGAACTTTCAATTCTACTCCTACAGCTATAGCTGCAAGTGCATTATGAATATTGTGTATTCCCGGAACTGGAACATGTACTCTGTAATTATTATTTCCAATGGCTATTTCAAAACTTGTGCCCAGCTCACCTTGAGAACTTATATTGTAGGCTTGATAATCGAGTCCGTCTTCCATTCCATAGAATACTGTCCTATATTTCAGAAGATCCTTAAGGCCATTTAGTAAATTATCATCTCCGTTTAGTATTACCAGACCCTTTTCTTTTAATCCCTCTAAAATTTCCATTTTCGCTTTGAGAATATTCTGTCTTGAACCAAGCTTTTCTATATGCGACAAACCTATATTGGTTATAATGGCTATATCGGGTTTGACAATTGAAGTAAGCCGGCTTATCTCTCCAAAACCGCTCATCCCCATCTCAATCACCGCTACTTCATGAAAAGCTTCAAGATTAAAAACGGTTAGTGGCACTCCTATTTCATTATTGAAATTTCCTTGAGTTCTATGCACATTATATCTTTGACTTAAAACACCTGATACCATATCCTTAGTGCTAGTCTTGCCAACACTACCTGTAATACCCACAAAGGGAATATCAAACTTTTGTCTGTAATAGGCAGATAGCTTTCTTAACGCCACAAGAGTATCTTCAACTTTTATAACACTCTTGCCGTCAAAACCTTTGGTATTCTTGTGAGCAAAACAACCGGACCCACCCCTCTCAAAAGAGGAAAATATATAGTCATGCCCATCAAACTTTTCTCCAACTAACGGTATAAAAAAATCTCCATTTTTTACCGTCCTTGAATCGGTTGTAATATTTGAAAACTCGGCCTCTAAACTACCAGAAAGTAGTTTTCCGCCTACTGCTTTTACTATATCTTTACACTTTAAGGTCTCCATTGTTATCCTCCGCGTTGTCTAATTATTTTGCATTCATTTCAACGAGTATTTCTCTAACTACTTCTCTTTCATCGAAGTGAATTGTTTTGTCGTTTAGCATTATATATGTCTCATGACCTTTGCCTGCAAGAACAATTATGTCTTTAGGTCGGGCATTTTGCATTGCATATTTTATTGCATCTCTACGGTCTACAATTGTTATATATGCAGATTTAGTCTTTTTAATACCTTCTTCAATATCATTAATTATCGCAGAGGGCTCTTCAGTTCTTGGGTTATCTGAGGTAATTATGGTAAAATCTGCATATTTCCCGGATATTTCTCCCATAATCGGTCTTTTAGATTTATCCCTGTCACCACCACATCCGAACAAACTTATCACTCTTGCCGGCGCATACCCTTTTACTGTGGCAAGAATATTTTCGAGACTATCTGGTGAATGTGCGTAATCAATAATAACTGTATAATCGGTTCCTATAGGAACCACCTCAGCTCTTCCCGGTACTCTTACATTCTTCAAACCTTCCTTAATGTATTCAAAGGAAATTCCCATCAAAGCACAGCTTGCAATGGCAGCAAGCGCATTATACACACTGAACTTGCCGGGAATATTAACATGTATTTCATCGGTAAACCAGGGTGTAATCACCTTAAACTCTACACTGTCCTGTCTTTTTACTACATCAACAGCCTTTATATCTGCTTCGTTATCAATCCCAAAGGTAAGCACTTCACACTTCACACTATCAACCACCTGTCTTCCATATTCACTATCAATATTGACAAGTCCCTTTTTGCACATATTAAACAATTTGATTTTAGCGGCTAAATAGTTTTCAAAGGTTTTATGAAAATCCAGATGGTCTCTTGACAAATTAGTAAATACTCCTATATCAAATTCACTGCAGCTTACACGATGAAGATCTAAAGCGTGTGAAGACACTTCCATCACAACACTATTTACCTTTTTTTCCACCATCTCTCCAAAAAGTTCCTGAAGATCATAGCTTTCTGGCGTAGTTCTGTCTGTCGGCAAAACTTCATCACCTATTTTATTACATATCGTCCCTATAAGTCCGGTCTTCTGTCCACATCTATCAAGTATAGACTTAATCATATATGTAGTTGTCGTCTTTCCCTTTGTACCTGTTACTCCAATGAGTTTGAACTTACCGGACGGATGTTGATGAAAAATGTCTGCGATACTTGCTAAAGCATATCTTGTGTCCTTAACTCTTACAACAGTTATACCTTCAGGTACATCTACCTCTCTTTGAACTAGCAAAGCTTTTGTACCGTTTTCAATTGCCTGTGGAATATACTTATGTCCATCAGCTTTGAATCCTTCTATACAGACAAATAGCGAACCGCTTTTTGTTTTTCTCGAATCATATGCTATACCATCAAACTCTAAGTTTAAATCACTTTTTACATCAAGTATTTCTAAGTCTTTAACTAAATCTTTCAGTACCATTCTATACTCCTCCTATTACAAGCACTTTGTAACGTAAACATTATCTGTATCCGATCGAACTCAAATACTTAATGCAAAATGTCCACTATATCTTGTATATTATAATATTTAGCCATTTCAAAAATAACCTATGCAACATTTACGGTTTATACAAATTAAATCAAAATTCTTGAAATGGCGATTGATCAGTTGTTTTTTGGAATCACCCTAATCAGTATCAAGAAATCTAAAGTCCACCTCTATTACACTACCTTCAGGTATTTGGGCTTCTGCTTCCGTGCTCTGAACCATTGCATTACCTATACCGTTTATTTTTATATTAAGTCCCACATCATTAAGCGCCCTAGTTGCCTCATCTACCGTCTTCATTGACAAATCAGGCACCTTGACCATATTTTCAGTTTCAGGTGTGTAGGTATATGTTATAACTACAGACTTCTTAGCAATCTTAGCACCCGATCTAGGTGTTTGAATTTTGACAATAGCATCATTAGCTTTATTGTCTCCTTCAATCTTCCATTCAAGTCCTTTTTCTTTAAGGATTTTTTTAGCTTCTTCCACTGTCTTATCGCGTATATCCGGAACAATTACTTCTTCAGCCATCATTTCAAGATCCTTCTCATTGTATCTTCTTTCAACACCTAAATAATTCAATGTATCTTCTACAATTTTACCTGCAACCGGTGCAGCTATAACACCACCGTAGTATGAATCTCCTGTCGGGTTATCTAAAGCCACAAGAACACATATGACTGGATTGTCGGCAGGCGCAATCGCTGAAAACGAGGCTATATAAACCCCATCTTTTAGTGTCTCTGAAGTACCGGTCTTACCTGCAACTCTATAGCCCTTAACATAAGCGTTTTTCCCCCCACCTGCTTCATCTCCTACAACGCCTTCCAATATATCTCTTAATGTCTCTGAAGTTTTCTGAGATATTACATTTCTAACCGTTTCAGGTTCGTACTTTTCCACAACATTCCCATCGGAATCAGTAAGTTCCTTTACGATTCTTGGTTTCATGAGCTTACCACCATTTGCTATTGCACCATAGGCTGAAATAAGCTGTATTGGTGATATTTGAAATCTCTGCCCGAAGGAAGAGACTGCCATATCTATTTCAGTAGGTTTTGCGTGAATATAACTTATTGCTTCTCCAGGAAGTAAAATACCAGTGGTATCGTAAAACCCAAAAGCTTTAACATATTTGTAAAAAGAGTCTAATCCAAGTGACAGTGCAACTTTTACAAAGGCCGGATTACAAGAATGATACACAGCTTCTCTAAAAGTTTCAACTCCATGTCTATTAGGACTCCAACAATCTATATTATATCCTGACAGCTTTATTGTATAATCATCTGTCATAGTATCAGGCGTAACAACACCTTCTTCCAATCCGGCCGCTGAAGTAATTGCCTTGAAAGTAGAACCCGGTTCATATGTATCCACAACACATTTATTTCTCCAGACTGTACTA
>CAYXPB010000282.1:0-6880 GCA_964466645.1 uncultured Acetivibrio sp.
AAGCACTTTCTCTAAAATTGTAGGCATAGTTACAAATTCAACGGGAATTCAGGTTTATAACAGCATCTGTGATTATTATATTATAAAAACTAGTGCCTTCTTGTCAAGTTTAATTTCATATATTGACATATACTTATGATGTTGCATAATAATAATAATTAGGAACTATGAAAATATAAAGTAAAAATTTTGGGAAAACGAAAAAACTTTTTGTGTTTTAATCGTTCCTTATGTAAGCCAGCAATAGATATATCACTTACGAAACTATTATAGGACTGTTGCACAATAAATTTTTCTTAGTGCAACAGCCCTTTCACAATCAGTTGTCTTAATTATGAACTTAGCCCTTCGGGTGAAATTTCAAAATGCAAATTCCTATGCTATTTAATTAATTATAAGCTTGTTGATGAAAAGCCTTGAAGTACTAATGGATTTTTTAAAAACACCTTATATAACTATTCATAAGTATTAGATGCCCATACTGCTCTATTTGATTCATTATAAATAACCAAATTTCCATCATTTTGCATTATCAAATATGCTCTAGCTCCATGATTTCCTGTTCTTGAGTGCCATAAAACATCATCCTTAGGAGTATTTACATTTGCATATATTTCTCTCTGTAAATTATCAAACCCTACAATTACTCTTTGTACCTTTGTACGATCTGAAGGATTTTTTGCAAAAAACATAGTTTGCGTATAATAACGACTGGTGTGAACTTTATAACTTACTGTCCCTGCTCCACCAGTTTCATAAGAGTTTATATTTTTAAAACTAGGACCATTATAAAGGTCAGTGTACCTATCCAAAATACGTTTTGAAACTACATTTTTACGAATTACTAAAGTACCTGGAGCTTCAAAGGCTAATCGTGAATCATCACCCATGTTATGGGTATTTGTAGACCATAGTGCTTTCATATTACTTAATCTGTATACTACAAAATTGCCATCATGTTGCCATACTGCCTTATATTTGCCATTTTGAGACAAAAGATAATCTCCTTTGTTAAAACGAGTATTAATACTCACCCTGTCAGATAAACTTTTTGCACTAACAATTGCTGATGAAAACATTACTAAGTTAACAATACTGATTATTAGTAAAAGAATCATTACCTTTGAAAAATTTTTAACCATTAAAAATCCCCCTTAATAAGTTTTTTTATTAACAGTACCACAAAACGATATTATATTATTTCACCATACATGTACAGTATTAACAATTTTAGTACTATCTTATTGTTAAGTATTATATTTTATAAAACTTATTCTTACCCATAAAGGCCTATCAATGCTAAATAAAATTTTATATACAATTGGGAACATACTTGTCCCAAATAAAGCAATATATAAACAAAAATCAGTATCAATTAAGACAACAGAATTGATATTGTTGATTGAGGCTTTTATAAAAGAGAAAAAGAAATTTTATGATACTTTAAGCTGTGAAAAGTAAATATAAATAGATTATTTCAAAACCCAAACTAAAGAATGAACTGAACCCTATAGAGTAGACAAACAAAAAGGTTTGCCCTATAGGGTCTTTTTTATCTAAACGAATTGATAATCCTTGATAGCATCCACAAACCTAATTCTATACCAGAGGAAGAGGAGAGTATTGAGAAACACTGACTAAAAATGTGCAACTTATTATGATTTGTGGTAAACTATAACAATAGGCGTAATTAAGTATTGTATGGCTATGAAAACTATGATTTTAATACAATGAGAAGTCCTTGATATAAGGGTTTTTTGTTGTTTTAGGGCAAAAATGAAGTTGAAAACAGGCTCGTTTCTCTATAAAATTTGGTATTTAATAGAAGAAATGCACACCTGCCTGAAAATTTACAGGCACCATAGGGTGCTGCATTTAAAATGGAAAACCAAGAAATTACTTTGTAGCAGCTATAGTTATAGTGAGGATTTTGATCGGTGCTTTGATAGTTTCAAAGATAATGGAAGGTGATACCAGTATTGAAAAGCAACTATATTACTAGCTTGAGTGAATAAGCTGCTCGGGGGGAGATTTTCTATAAAATATTGACAATCATTATCAATAATAATATCATTTTTTGAGAATATATTAAAATTGTTATAAATCAGTTAAATACAAATACCAGTCGAGTGTATTTTTATAGAATTTTGTATTATGTTAGAAGGATAAGGGGTTGGGAGCAATGAATAGTTTTTGTTTGAAAGAACGATTAAAGGAGTGCGGGTATAGGTTTACGGGACAGAGAAGTGCTGTTCTGGACATACTTATTGAAAACCCGGAAAAACATTTAAGCATTATATTGACCAATTCATTGTTAATTGGGAATAATGAAAAAAGTAATGATAATATCGGCAAAAATAAAGACGGTAATTATGAAGGACACAGTTCTATTAAGAACGGGCGTCATATATGGGGTGGCATCAATTTTTTTAGAACAGATGAACTTGATTGAAAGTTGACAAAATAATATTTTCAGTATAGCTTAATATTAGTGATAAGTGAATGTTTTATTCATTTAGTCATTTGATTATGTAAAGAGGAGTGATGAATTCTTATTTAAATGGAGAAGAACAAAAAGGACAATCAAAGGTTGTTTATCTTGACAAGGGTACCTATTACATTAGGGTAATGAAGAATGATGTTATTACTATTGGTTCAAAAGTAGATTACAATCTATCTGTGATATATACAGAAAATTTTGGCGAGTATGAAATTGAACAAAACGATACTAAAGAAAAAGCAACTTCAATTAACGAAATGAATAAGCCAATTACAGGTAATCTCAGAACCATTAAAGATGTTGACTATTATAAATTTGGAATGGTTGATTCCGGCAAGGTGTATTTGAGTTTTGACCACATGAATACTGAAAAAACAGTTCCTGGCTGGAATGTTTCTGTTTATGACATTAACGACAAAAAATTCTCGAAATGCCTTATGAGGGCACAGATTTAGCTTTAAAATCAAAGGAAATCAATCTCGCAAAAGGTACATACTATGTTAGTGTTGAGACAACACAGTACAGTTCTGCATACAGTGATTGTGATTATAACCTTGCAATAAATGGTACGGGAAGTTTGGAAAATAATATTCAGATTAAAGTTTTATTAAATGAAAAGCAGATTCAATTTGACCAACCTCCAGTTATACAAAACGGTCGTACACTGGTACCTCTACGTGCAATATTTGAAGCTATGGACGCAACCGTTACATGGGATGAAAAAACAAGGACGGTTACTTCAATAAAGTTAGATACAACAATTGTTATGAAAATAGGCGACAATTTTATGACGAAAAACGGTACTAAAATTACCTTGGATGTTCCCGGTCAAATACTTAATGGAAGAACATTAGTGCCGGCACGTGCAGTGGCTGAAAGCTTTGGTGCAAAAGTTGATTGGGATGCTAAAGCAAAAAGAGTAATAATCACTCAAAATTAATAAATGTAAAATCGGATAGTTAATACAGTATTTTGAAAAGTTAATATTATATATTGTAGATGGCGTTGAGAAAGTTTTGTGGTGGATAACTTTTCAACGCCTTTACAACATAGGAAAATAAACTTAAAATCCATATTTGGAGATTGCCTAATATAGATTGAGAGATGTGTATGAAAAATAAAAACTATGTGGCATCACACCAAACTCCATAGTTTTAACTGCATCCATTTCATAATTATTTACAAAATCCTTCACACCATCAACAGGGGATAATTCCTCCGAAAATATATCATCCGCCTGCCTATGTTTCAATGAAATTTTGGTTCTATATAGAGAAAAATTAATGTATCCAATTTCACCTTTTTTGCCTTCTTGTTGCATAAATTTTACTTTTAGCAGATTGTTTTAAAGCATTGCATAAATATATAAGCGTTGAGGATTATAGCTGGAGGTCATTAACATGAAATTCAAACTAAATATATTTGTTTTTGTAATCCTTATATTCTTTTGTTTGACGACCTATTCATATTCTTCAAGTACATATAAATACGCATCTATAAATGGAAGCCCTGATGGTAACGGCTCATTTGATAATCCCTGGGACTTAAATACTGCTTTTACAAGTAGGCAGGTACAAGCTGGGGATACCCTATATTTGAGAGGAGGAATTTATGATACGTCTTCAATTGGTGGCAAAAGTTTTGTATGCAGTTTAATAGGGAATAGTGACAATCCTATTACTATTATGCCCTATAACAGTGAAAAGGTTATATTTGACGGCAAGTATAATTCAAATGGAAACTCAATTGTGAAGATAACTGGGGAATGGCTAATCTTTAAGGATTTTCACTTTACAAACAGCAATAAAAATAGAATTTCTTATACAGCTGACAGCTCAGATATACAAACTAATAGTGGAGTGGACTTTTCTGCTGCAAATTCAAAATTAATAAACTGTTTTATTTATGATAACATCGGTGTAGGATGTGGTTTTTGGAATCCTGCAGTTAATTCAGAACTTTACGGCTGTTTGATTTTTAATAATGGCTACTACGATAGGTCTAGAGAAAGAGGAACTGGTCATAACATATATGCCCAAAATATTAATGGTACAAAATTAATATACGATAATTTTTTATTTAACAGTGTAAGCTATGGTCTGCACGCTTATTTTACTGGTGACAGCAGCGATCCTAAAAGAAATTATCAATCAGGTTTTGATATACAGAGAAATATAAGTTTTAACAATGGAGCGTTAAGCTTTAGTGGTGCATATAAAAGTAATTACCTAGTGGGTGGAATGCAGCCTTATAACAGTATTTATCTTAAAGATAATTTTGCTTATATGGGGACTGACTCAGCAGGTACAAATTATCAATTAGGCTATAGCAATACAAATATTGATTCTACCCTTGAAAATAACTATTCTTTTAGAAGTGGCCTTTCTTTTAATTTCATTAGATTCAACGAAATAACCTTTGTTAATAATACTATTGTGAATAAAGGAAGGTCAACAGCTGTTTCGTGTACGGTTCCTGTGAAAGGTGATTTTGACAAATATGTATTTAATAATAACCGTTATTACGGGAACGATTCAACTCTTTTTAAGCACATTAAGCAGGATGGTGATTCAAGTTCAGGAGACTTTTCTTTTTGGAAGGATTTTACCCAAAGTGACAATGAGAGTACTTTTGCAAAAGCTTTACCTGACAAAAACATAGTTTCTGTACTGGCAAACAAATATGAAAAGGGTCGGGCAAATGTTGTAATATATAATTATTTAGAAAGTAATTATCAAAAAATAGATGTATCCCACGTTTTAGAGAAAGGCTCCGAGTATTACATTTACGATGTACAAAACATTTTTGATAACCCTATATTAACTGGTACATACGATGGATCACTACTGGATTTGCCTATGAATTTAACTAAATGTCAGCAACCTAATGTCAATCTTGATGTAGATCTTAAGCATTCTTCAAAGGAATTTGCTGCTTTTTTATTATTGAGTCGTCCGTTAGACGTAAATCATAAGATAGCTAAGGATTCTCATAACACTGATAAAATTAAAAAATTTAATGACTTAGCAAACTATCAATGGGCCAAAAATCAAATAAATACCCTTGCATCTATGGGGATAATCAATGGGACATCTGCTACGACCTATAGCCCTGGAGAAAAAATAAAAAGGGCAGATGCAGTTGTACTAATAGTAAAGACGTTAGGATTATATGCGAATTTTTCTGAAAACTTTTCAGATGTTTCAAAGGAAAAATATTATTATGAAGCTGTGGGAGTTGCAAAAAAGCTTAACATTATATCTGGAGTCGGGGATAATAAATTTAATCCTGAAACTCCTATTAAGAGGCAAGATTTAATGGTAATTGTACACAAGGCACTTAAAACTTCCGGCTTAACCATTGAAGATATTAATATATCAGAGCTAGAAATATTCAAGGATGCTTTTGATATTTCTGACTACGCCCTAGAGAGTATAGCTTTTCTAGTTAAAGAAGGAATAATAACAGGGAATGCTAATAAAACGCTTTCTCCTTTAAAAAACATAACAAGAGCGGAAACGGCTGCAATAATATATAAAATATATTAATCTGAATTATATTACGCCTCTTTCGAACGAAGTGAAAGAGGCAAAGATGGAAGGGCTCGATTCCCTGGAATGCTGTACTAGTTAGGGGAATTGGCTAAGGTTAACTTTGTTCTGAAAAAGAAACAATGAAATATTATGGCATTGCGGGTGCGTTTATTGATGCAAATGTGAATGATATAGAAGTAGCATTATAGACAAATTGGTTTAAAGATAGTATAATAAGCATATAATAAGTATACAATATTGCTACCGAGAGAGGTGTTATACATGATTAATATTAAGCCATCTGCGGCAATACGAAAAAACTACAATGAGATTTCAGAATTGTGTAAGCGTTCAGGAGAACCTGTTTATCTTACTAAAAACGGCGAAGGCGATCTTGTGGTCATGGACATTGAAACTTTTGCAAGAAGAGAAAGTATGCTTCGACTAAGGGAAAACCTGATTGCAGCAGAGGAAGGTAGGGCGAACGGAAAGTCAGGCTATTCAATTGATGAAGTATCCAATATGATGAAAGATGTTGTCAAAGAGGTATTAGATGGACAACGTAAATAAAAACTATCAAGTAATTGTTTCTGATGGAGCCACTCAAATGTTGTTGCATCATGTTGGGTTTTTAGCACAGGTGAGTGAGGCCGCAGCATTAAGGTTAATTGAGGCTTTTCAGGAAAAGACAAATTCACTTAAACAGTTTCCAGACAGAAATCCATGTCTAAATGATCAAATGCTTGCAGTGGGAAAATATCGGAAGCTTATACTGGAGAAACGTTATCTTTTGGTATATCAGATTAAAGAAAGTATTGTATATGTAGATGCAGTTGTTGATACACGT
>CAYXPB010000283.1:0-6820 GCA_964466645.1 uncultured Acetivibrio sp.
AAGGTGTAAAAAATTATTTATCGAAAAGTGTAAAAAGGTACTTGACATTCACAAGTGCAACAAAGATGCCAGCAGGAACAGTGCTTTTTAGTTCAAGGGCTCCTATAGGATATATAGCAATAGCTACAAATGAAGTTACGACAAATCAAGGGTTTAAATCCGTTGTGCCAAATGACAATACGGGAACGGCTTATATATATTTCATGCTAAAACAATTGTTGCCAACAATTGAAAACATGGCATCAGGTTCAACATTTAAGGAAATTTCAGGATCGGCTATGAAGATTGTTCCGACAATTGTTCCGGACAACGAGACATTGAAGAAATTCAATGATTTTTGTGCACCAATATTTGAACTGATTCAGAAGCTAGAACTTGAATCAAAGCGATTAGTAGATTTAAGAGATTCTTTACTTCCGAAGCTTATGTCTGGCGAACTTGATGTTGCTGAATTAAAGATATAGTTGTTTACACATTATGTCGTAATTGTAAAAGGATGATAACATATGAGCAATCAGAATGCTAACCAAGTAGAAAAACGAAAAGATAAATTTGTAAACTCAGCTTTGGATACTGGAGTGGAAACCCTGTCCAAATGTGTTGATAACTTCATTGAAAAAAATCTTCCTCAGGCAATGAATTGGACTGTAGAAAATATTAATGATTTTTTCATAGATGTTACATCAAAAGAACATCATAAAATATCAGATATAATTCGATAGTGTATTGCAAACGGGTTTGAGATTGGCAAGGACAATCAACAAAGAGCATTAATTATGGCAATGAAGGAGTTTGGTCTCGAAGATAATCAGATTACTGATATAGTAGGTAAATCTGAAAAGTACTTGGTTAAGTTTGATGATTACGTTAATGCTAATTAATTAATTATTGGCAAGGGGGGTGTCTGATATTTATTACTCACAAAGAAATTCTCAAGAACAGTTTACATATGATTGCGATTATAAATTCTGGGTTTCTTGTCATGCTTATTTTGGAATTATTATAGAAAACGGTTATTTACATCAAAAATTCGGTTATTTTAACGAACAGGATATGTGCTACACTGTCAGTTTGATTCATCTCGAAAAAGCTATGGAGTTTAAACTTGGTCATAGTGTTAATCCATGGATAAGCCCTAGTAGAAAATCTAATGTCCCAACAACTGAAGAACAATTAGATTTAATAGAATTCTTTTATGAATATGTGTCAGAACCGACAGACTATGAATATTGCGAATGTTATAAGTGTACAGAACCAGTAAAATTTGATGTTGCAAAAGCAAGGTACCAATACACAGTAGAAATAAATAATCTATTCAAAAGACATAGAGTAGCATACAAAATGGAAAAAGGTAAAATTTATAAGGTTCACTCAAAGGTACTAGATGAATATTTAGATTCCGAAGATATTACTATTGATAAACAGTTGAAATCTGAAGTTGATCAAGCTATAAAATTATTTCAGTCAAGAGATAGCAATAACATAAAAACAGCACTTACTGTGATGGCAAATGCATTTGAGATGGCAAAGACATTAGCTTATCCATCTGATAAGCTGAAAAGTATTAAGGAGATATGCAAAAACATTGCTGATGATAACGAAAAACTTCAAGAACTGTTTAATTCTCATTTTTTGCATTTAACAGGAATTTCTAACAACTGTGATATTCGCCATAAAGAAAGTGGAAAAATTTTAGTTGAAGACAAAAATATGCAAGAGTATCTATTTTATACTTATTACAATAGTATAAGATTTATGATTGAAAATATTAGGGAATTAGGTAATGACTGAGGACTTAGTAATTATACAATGGGATTTTTAGTACGATAAATTTAATTATTTAATATCATGGAGAATACTATGGGACAATTTGATTTTACTTACAAATTGCCAAATAACTTTCAAAAGCGTGTTGTTCAGTTTCTACAACAATCTGGAAAGATAAATGTGGCAGAAGCATTTCAACGATGTGAATATGAGTATGAAGACGTTGGTTTAGCTTATTATGCTGGGCTTGTAGGAGATAATTGGAATAAGAGAGCTGTTGATTTTACTTTCGAAGGTTTAAAGGATGATATTACTTTATTGAAAAATGCAGATAGTATCTTAAAGGATGCGATTGGAAAAACGCTTAGACCAAGTGTATCAGGGTATCTTGTGAGAAATATTGTATATTTTATTACAGATATTTTTATTGATAATACAAACTTACACTCGTCCAACGAAGAAAGGTTAAATGCTGATATTGCGACTGGAAATATGGTGCTAAGTGATTTGATACAAGTTGGAGAACGTGTATGTCCAAATAGTTTTTACAATGCATCAAGTTCAGAAAATAGTATTAATGACTATTTTAGAGATATGCTTTCGAGCAAGGGATATAATGAAGTAAAGGATCAAACTCGGCATGGTGTATCAACAAGTGGAAAAGATGCCGCAGAGGTAGATATACTATTAACCAAAGAAGGCAAAGAAATAGCGATATTTGAAGGCCTTAAATTAGATAGTGTAAAAACAGCATATATTGATGAGCATATAAATAAATCAATTACCAATTACAATGCATTAGGTACGGCCACTTTTATTGCGGCTTATGTTAGCTCAGCTGATTTCGAGTCATTCTGGGAAAGATATGCTAATCATATACAGCATTTTGATTTCACGTTGAAAACTAGGAAAGGTTTTACTAGATTGACACATCCAAATGCAGCAACACGAATAGCAACGATGATTCTTACAAGAGATGGATTTGACTTTCCGGTGTACTTCATCGCTTTTAATATAAGCTAGTACGATAAATTTTAATGAGCTGGATTATAAATGTTAGTGTTAGGAATAAATGAAATTTTAAAGTGGTGTCAGATAGCAAGTGGCGGTAGAACATATAACTGTCCTACAAAAAGTATAAACGGAGAATTATTCTTCAAATTTAAAAATAATTGGCATAAGGTTGCGGAGTTTGTATCTGATAATGCTGAGATATTGATAGAAGAAGGTGGGAAGGTTTTCTCACGAAAATTCAAGAAATAGATTTTTAAGTGGAGTACAAATTTAAAGTTACAAATGACGAAAGGATGATGTATATGACAATTTACACTACTAAAGAGTGGAATGGCTACGGCAAGCAGAATTATTATTGGAATGAGTACAGGCTTGAAGGAAACGAGGTTGTTAAGTACAAGTGTCACCGGCAGAAGAGCTTTGACGGTGATGAAAACAACTGGCATGAAGACGAGCAAATTGAAGCTTCTTGGGCAATAGATGACCCAAACATACCAGATTGGCTGAAACAGTATATACCGTGATAATATGACGGTATGAATTGTAGGATTATGAAGATGGATTTAACTATAAATATTACTTCACAAGGGAAACAGGATTTTTTGATGAATGTATTGCAAATGACCATTCTTTTTCGGTAGATTAATGGGTTGATTTGGGAATAGTGTGAGTACGATAAATTTTAATGAGCTGGATTATAAATGTTAGTGTTAGGAATAAATGAAATTTTAAAGTGGTGTCAGATAGCAAGTGGCGGTAGAACATATAACTGTCCTACAAAAAGTATAAACGGAGAATTATTCTTCAAATTTAAAAATAATTGGCATAAGGTTGCGGAGTTTGTATCTGATAATGCTGAGATATTGATAGAAGAAGGTGGGAAGGTTTTCTCACGAAAATTCAAGAAATAGATTTTTAAGTGGAGTACAAATTTAAAGTTACAAATGACGAAAGGATGATGTATATGACAATTTACACTACTAAAGAGTGGAATGGCTACGGCAAGCAGAATTATTATTGGAATGAGTACAGGCTTGAAGGAAACGAGGTTGTTAAGTACAAGTGTCACCGGCAGAAGAGCTTTGACGGTGATGAAAACAACTGGCATGAAGACGAGCAAATTGAAGCTTCTTGGGCAATAGATGACCCAAACATACCAGATTGGCTGAAACAGTATATACCGTGATAATATGACGGTATGAATTGTAGGATTATGAAGATGGATTTAACTATAAATATTACTTCACAAGGGAAACAGGATTTTTTGATGAATGTATTGCAAATGACCATTCTTTTTCGGTAGATTAATGGGTTGATTTGGGAATAGTGTGAGTACGATAAATTTTAATTTATAGAAGGAGCAACATTTCATGAAAAATCAATACTTTGCAGATGTTGGGGATTTTGGAAAGTATGGAATGCTGAGTTGTTTATCTGGAATACCTTTTAATATGGGAATAAACTGGTATTTAACTGAAAATGATACAAAGACAGATGGTAAGTTTGTTGATTACTTAAATAAGTCGGATTTTCTTGCTTGCGATAGAGAATTGCACGATTTCTTGTATGACTGTATCGTTCAAGGCCGGAGGAACGTTAATGAATTGTCAAGATTCCCTAAATATATAGATACAATAATGTATGACAAAGTTTTAAATGTAGAGCACATTAAGGCACTCAGTCCTGAAGGGAGAGATAGACGACGTAAGGTTCGCAAAGAATGGTTTCAAAATAGTATGGATACGTTGGAACATTGCAATCTAATATTTTGTGACCCAGATAACGGAATTGAGACCAGATCGTTGAGTCATATTGGTAAGGACAGTGTTAAGTATGTTTTTATTGACGAGATTAGAGAAATGCTTGATCATGGTAAGTCTGTAATTTGTTATAATCATCGTGATCGAAGCAAAGAATCGGATTATTTTGCAAGATTTAAGGAAATAATGTCTGCATTTGAGCCGGAAATATTATTAAGAGTGTTAAGATTTGGTAGGTACAGTGTCCGAGATTATCTGTTTTTCATTAGACCTGAGCACCAGAAGGCTATTTGTGAAAGAATTGACGGTTTCATGTGTAACAAGAATTGGAGCAGGTTGTTTTCAGAGGTAGAATTGTAGTGGATCTCGACAAGCTTCTAATACCAGTACCATCTACGGAAGTTCAAAAGTTTATGGGGGTTTCGAGGGGATTAGAATAAAATATTGATTGAGAAAGACCATTCTAAGATTGCTGTAAAAAAGTTGAGGAGGTGCATTAATGGCAAAAGAAATCAAAACCAAAATAAATGTAAATGGCTCTGAAATAACCATAATATCACCATTAGATCAAAAAGCTGATTATATTTGCATTACAGATATTGCAAAATATAAAAGTGGCGAACCTAATGATGTTATAAAAAATTGGTTAAGAAATAGGGATACAATTGAGTTTTTAGGGTTGTGGGAAAAGTTAAATAATCCTAATTTTAAACCCGTCGAATTCGACGGGTTTAGGAATGAGGCAGGGAAAAATGCTTTTGTTTTATCTCCTCAACGATGGATTGAATCAACAAATGCTATCGGTATCATCTCGAAGTCCGGAAGATACGGTGGGACTTACGCACATAAAGATATTGCTTTTGAATTTGCTTCATGGATTTCAGCAGAATTCAAGCTTTACATAATCACTGAATATCAAAGATTGAAAAGTGATGAAAGCCATAGACAAGCTTTTGAATGGAATGTGAACAGAGTGCTTTCCAAACTGAATTATAAAATTCACACCGATGCAATCAAGGAGAACCTAATTTCCAACGATTTATCAAAAAGGGAAATCTCCATAACCTACGCCAATGAAGCTGATGTTTTAAATGTTGCCTTATTTGGGAAAACAGCCAAGGAGTGGAAAGGTGAAAACCCTGACTTAAAAGGCAACATGAGAGATTATGCATCTATTGAGCAACTTATTGTTCTTGTGAATTTGGAAAATTTAAACGCAAGTTTTATAGAGCAGGGAATAGAGCAAAGAAACAGATTATTTAAGCTGAATGAGATCGCAAGAAGCCAATTAAAAGCATTTTTAAACAACAAAAACATAAGAAATTTGGAAGACATGAACGTAAAACAAATTTCGGGAGGTGAAGATTAAATGCCAAGAGGCAGCTTTTTTGAATCACACTTAGAAGAAGCAACATTGGAATGGTTTGAGGAGCTTGGATACGAGATTGTTTTTGCACCAGAAATTGCACCTGATGGAGAGTATCCAGAACGTGAAGACTATCAGGATGTAATCTTAAATGAGAGACTTAAGGAAGCCTTAGTAAGAATAAACCCCAAGTTTCCACATGATGCAATAGAAGATGCGTTCAGGCAGATAGTTATACCACAGAGTCCAAGCCTTATCATGAATAATAAATCTTTTCAAAAAATGATTACTGATGGCATTGATGTTCAGGTAAAGCAGGCAGATAGCAGCTATAGGACGGAAAAGGTATATGTTTTTGATTTTAATAAGCCGCTTAATAATGAGTTTATGGTCTGCAACCAGTTTACAGTTATTGAACACGGTGTTGAAAAAAGACCGGATGTAGTTGCCTTTGTAAACGGAATCCCATTAGTTGTGATTGAACTTAAAAATGCTGCTGATGAAAATGTTGATATAAGTGATGCATATAATTAGCTTCAAACATACAAAATGTCCATACCATCCCTCTTTACATACAATTCATTTATGGTTACCAGTGATGGAATAAATGCAAGGGCTGGAACATTGACCTCAGAAGAAGACCGATTTATGGCTTGGCGTACTATTGATGGTGATGATGTGGCTCCGCTATCTATCCCTCAGCTTGAAGTTTTAATAAAGGGAATGTTTCAGAGAGACCGCTTTTTGGATATTATTAAACATTTTGTCCTCTTCCAGAGCGATGGAAAAGGTACTTATAAAATATTAGCAGGGTATCATCAATACCATGCTGTAAATAAGGCATATGATAGTACTGAGCGTGCAACAATGGAGCATGGTGATAGGCGAATTGGTGTTGTTTGGCATACCCAAG
>CAYXPB010000284.1:0-6811 GCA_964466645.1 uncultured Acetivibrio sp.
TATTGGTTAAGTTTGTTAAGGAAAACTTTGTAATATGTCATTATTATAACCTATTTGGAAATTTCAAAATAGGCGTTTAGATTAATTTTTAACTATTTGATTATGTTTTTAGCAATATGATATAATTTAGATTAATTATCAGAGTTGAAAATGGAATATAAATATACTTACAAGGGGAATAAGCACAAATGATAACAGGCGAAGTCAAGAATAAGATAGATAAAATTTGGACTGACATATGGGCAGGTGGAATTACCCAACCACTTACAGTTATAGAGCAATTGACATATCTGATGTTTATACGTTCACTAGACGAAAAGGAAATTGAAAATGAGAGCATTGAAGCCTTAGGAGGGGAAGAGGTAAATAAGGTTTTCCCACAGACTGCTGAAGGTCAAAATATGCGATGGTCAAAATTTAAAGATAAGGATGCAAGGGAAATATACGAGATAATCGGACAAAAGGTATTTCCTTTTATAAAGTCCATTAATAATAACAAGTCTTCTGCATTTTCAAGATATATGGAAGATGCAATGTTTTTGATTCCAACACCTCAGATATTGCAGAAAATAATTACCGGCTTGGATGAACTTTATGAGCACGATATTAAGGATCTTGACATGCAGGGTGATTTATACGAGTACATGCTTGGTAAATTATCCGTTGCAGGTCAGAACGGCCAATTCAGAACACCAAAGCATATACGTGATATGATGGTAAAATTATTGGCTCCTGCCCCAGATGACAGAATTTGTGATCCGGCGTGCGGAACAGCGGGTTTTTTGGTGTCCTCGGCTGAATATATAAGAGAGAAATTCGGAAGCAGTATGACAGCAGAACAGTGGAAGAATTTTGAAGGGGATACCTTTACAGGCTTTGATACAGACAGGACAATGCTGCGTTTATCGGCAATGAATCTGATGCTGCACTCAATTTCCAATCCCCATATTAATTATGCAGACAGCGTTTCAAAGATGAATGATATATCTGATGATTACGACGTTATTTTGGCAAATCCACCCTTTACCGGTTCAGTGGATGCAGAGAGCATACATGACAATTTAAAGGCTATTACCGATACCAAAAAGACAGAGTTGTTATTTGTTGCATTGTTTATACGCATGCTCAATATTGGCGGAAGATGTGCCTGTATTGTGCCAGATGGAGTATTGTTCGGTACAACAAAAGCCCATAAATCACTCAGAAAAGAACTGGTGGAAAACCAAAACCTACAGGCAATTATTTCTATGCCTAGTGGTGTTTTCAAGCCTTATGCAGGAGTTTCAACTGCAATTATCATATTTTCAAAGACTAATGCAGGAGGAACGGATAAGGTTTGGTTTTATGATATGAAGTCGGATGGGTTTTCATTGGATGATAAGAGGAATGATTTGGGCAATGACGGAGATATAAGCGATATAGTTGCAAGATTTCATAATCTTGAAGGTGAGTCGGATAGGAAAAGGACAGAGCAGAGTTTTCTGGTGGATAAGGATGAGATTCAGAAGAATGAGTATGACTTGTCTATCAATAGATATAAAGAGATTGAATATGAAAAGGTAGAATATGAAGAGCCTTGGGTTATAATGACTCGCCTTGATGAATTGGCTTTGGATTTAAGCAGCAAGAGGGAGGCGTTAAGGGGGCTTTTGGATGAGTAAGAGGGAAATGGTTAAGTTGGGGGATGTATGTGAAATACTAAGTGGATATGCATTTGACTCGCAACTATTTATAGATAATCATAATTGTGGAATGCCATTGATTAGAATCAGAGACATTGTTAGAGGATTTACTCAAACCTATACTACTGAAAAGTATGATGAAAAATATATTATAAAGAGTGGGGATTTGCTTATTGGGATGGATGGAGAATTTAATATTGCCCTATGGAAGAATGAAAATGCACTCTTAAATCAACGAGTTTGTAAAATAAAAAGTATTTCTAGTAATAGATTGAGTGAAAAATACTTATTTTATTTTATGCCAAAAGCGTTAAAACAAATTGAACAATCAACGTCATTTGTTACAGTGAAACACTTGTCTGTCAAGACAATTTATCAAATAGAAATACCATTACCACCGCTTGATGTTCAAAACAAAATAGCAAACACTTTAGATAAAGCACAAGAAATAATTGACGGGCATAAAAAACAGCTTGGAGAACTTGATAGTTTGATTAAGGCAATTTTTTATGATATGTTTGGTGATCCTGTAACTAATGAAAGAGGTTGGAGAGTTGAAAAGTTATCTGAGAAATCAATACTACAAAGTGGAGGGACTCCTCCAAGAGAGAAAATTGAATATTTTAACGGTACGATACCTTGGATTACAACAGTAGCGCTTAATAAATTATTTATAGGACATGATGATGCAAATGAATATATAAGCGAGGAAGCTGTAAATAATAGTGCAACTAAGATTATTCCGGCATACTCAATTTTATTTGGTACAAGGGTTGGAGTAGGGAAAGTTTCAATAAATATAGTAGACATGTGCACGAATCAAGATGTTGTTGCTATAACAAATATAGATGATAAGTGTCTAAATAAAACATTTTTAATTGAAACATTGAAAAAGTTTTCAGGATACTATAATGAGCAAAAAAGAGGGGCAACAATAAAAGGCATAACAAGTAGTGTATTAAAAGAAACAGAAATAATTTTACCCTCACTACACTTACAAAACAAATTTGCAACCATCGTAACCAACATTGAAGAACAAAAAGCTATAGTAAAAAAGTCAATAGAAGAAAGCAAAACCCTATTTTATAGTCTTATGAACAAGTATTTCGAGTAGCTAGGTGAAGCATGTACCGAACATTCAGCTATATTTGTCAATAATTAGTTTAGCAACTTAAGGGGGAATAGCTTTGACATATAAGGTTACTATTTCGGATGGCACTGTCTTATCAAAGTGTATAGATAATGTATCTTTTAATGTTGAATCATCTGGTAATTTAAATAATTGGTGCACTGACCCTAGAAATTCAATGATAATTGTAGGAAAAATTGATACAGGTGAATCCACTGCTACTCTTTATCAGTGGGCTTTGATTCCGGTAAACAATAAGGATTGCTATAAGAATGTCACTGTAGAGTATTATAAGAATGAACAATTAGTAAGAAAAGTATGTTTTAATAAAGCGTTTGTTGTAGACTACTCTGAAAATTATTCAAATTATATTGGCGTAGGAACGTTTACACTTCATTTAAGACAATTTTGTGGAAAAGAAGTTGAATGTTTTAGTCAAACAGCTAAGCAGGAGAGTAAAGAGGATTCGGAAAGCTTTGTTACATTAGAAGAGGTTGTTGAGGCTACGAAGAAAGTAACAATAATTGAAAATACTCAAAAAGATAAAAGTCCTCAAAAGGCTAATATGAGTTTTACGGATAGACTCGAAAAACAGAAAAAATTACAGTATAATGAAAATGCTGAGAAGGTTTGTCCTGAACTTCCAGCATATGATGGCAAAACTACTCATGGGGTGTTTGTGACTCCGAATGGTGAGCAAATACCTTTTAGTTCCGGTAACCCTAATCCTTTCTATAAAAATTATATTCCTGCTTCTCATGTAGAAGGGAAGTCGGCTATTTATATGAGAGAAAAGGGAATTAGTAGGGGAGTTATTTATCACAATAACACAGACGGAACTTGTCCGTACTGTGACAAAATGTTATCGACTCTATTAGAGGAAGGTTCGGTTTTAGAGGTAATTCCTCCAGCAAATTCAAAAGCACCTAAACCTAGTTGGGTTGACAAAAGAAAGACTTATATTGGAAATGATAAGATTCCAAAATCAAATAATAAATAATGGAGGTAGTTAATAAATGCGAGTGTTTCATTTTGGTGGAGAAACGAAATGTTTAAAAATAGAAGAGTTAAATGATGTTTTGATGAACAGACATGAAAATGACAGCAATGAATTTGAGCTGTATGGGGATGAAAATTATCCATTTATGACTATTTTAGTATGTGGGGATTTGGCATGTGTTCATTATTTTAGAGATGAGGATGATTGTGGGCATTATGCTTACTGTGATGAAAATATGCTAGATGAAGATGGATATACAATATTCTATATGGGTTCGGCAACTTCTGAAACAGAAATATCAAATAAACTTGTAATTCCATTTTCACTGGCATCGGTGGCAGCACAAGAATTCTTTTTATCCTTAAAAATGTCTGAGAAATTAAACTGGTTTGAAGTATAGAACAAATGATTTGCAAACGTAAATAAATGACCAATAAGAGGTGACTTATATGGCAACAAACTTTGAATTTCTGAAAAACATAACTGAGTATCAGTTGTTTGCAAATGCCTGTATTGAAGCTGAAAACGTCTTGACTACAGCTCCTGCAATGTCGGCTGTCGGGTGTAGAAAAGCTTTTGAATTGGCTGTCAAATGGGTGTATTCTGCTGATTCAACAATACAAATGCCGTATAAGGACAACCTACAGGCTTTAGTCCATGAGGAGACTTTTCGTTATGCTGTTGAGCCATCGATATGGAGGAAGCTTTTATACATAATAAATATAGGGAATCTGGCTGTTCACACCGAAAGGTCAATTTCAAGGAATGATGCGGTGCTTTCTCTTTCCATATTGTTTGAATTTATTGAGTGGATTGATTATTGCTACGGAACAGATTATGTGGAGAGGAAATTTGATGAAAATTTGATTCCTAAGGCTACGGATAATGTGGAGTTGGCTAAAAGAATTAAAGCCAAATTACTGAAAGCATTTAAAGAGAAGACCGATAAGCTGCTTGATGAAAAGGACAAAGAGATTGAGCGGCTTTGTGAAGAACTCCGGAAAAAGAGCGATGTATACACTGCCAATAAGGAAGAGCACAAGGCTGAAAGGGAATTCACAGCTGAGAATTTGACGGAATATGAGACACGAAAGAAATACATTGATATAGATTTAAAGTTGCTTGGATGGGAGTTTTCTGATACAGCACGCAGGAGTTGTGTACAAAAAGAGATGCCTGTTATCGGCATGCCGGAGGAATCGGGTTCGGGAAACGGCTTTGTGGATTATGTTCTGTGGGGAAAGGATGGAACTCCTATTGGTTTGATTGAAGCAAAGAGAACCTTAAAGGATGCTAGAAAAGGCACACATCAGGCGTGGTTATATGCTAATTGTATTGAACAGATGACCGGTTTCAGGCCAATTATTTTTAACACCAACGGCTATGACTATTTTATATGGGATGATAAGACTGGTCCTCAAAGGCCAGTAAGCAGCGTGTTTTCGAGAGAAGATTTGCAAAGGCTTTTTAACAGAAGAAATTCGAGAAAGAAGCTCAGTGAGATTGAAATAGATGATAAAATTACCGATAGATATTATCAAAAGCAGGCAATCAGAGCAGTTTGTGACAATATTGAAAAAGGTCATATGCGTTCACTTCTGGTAATGGCAACAGGGACAGGAAAGACTAGAACTGCGTCAAGTTTGACCGATGTGCTCTCTAGGGGTGGTTACATTACAAATACCTTGTTTTTAGCAGACAGAACGGCCTTAGTAGGTCAAGCTAAGGATGATTTCAAAAATTATCTTCCCGATATGTCCCTTTGCAACCTTCTTTCCAATAAAGATGACAAGAATGCAAGGATAGTGTTTTCTACCTATCCTACAATGCTTAATGCCATTGACAGTGCCAGAAACGAAGATGGCACCAGGCTTTTTACACCTGCTCATTTTGACCTTATAATAGTTGATGAGAGTCATAGAAGTATATTTAAAAAGTACAAGGCTATATTTGACTATTTTGATGCTTATCTAGTAGGGCTTACGGCTACGCCGAGGTCAGATATACACAGCAGTACTTATGATTTTTTTGAGGTTGAAAAGGATGTGCCTACATTTTTCTATGACTATGATACTGCGGTAAATAAGGATCATGTGCTTGTACCCTTTTACAATATTGAAGTAAAAACAAAATTTCTAGATGAGGGAATTAAATACGATCAGTTGCCGTCGGAAGACAGAGAAAGATATGAAGAGGATTTTACCGATGAAGATGGTGAAATGCCTGATGAGATTCCTGCTCCCGAAATTAATAAATTTATATTTAATCAAAACACCGTTGATAATGTAATAAATGATCTTATGACAAACGGTTTAAAGGATGAGAGTGGCAATAGATTGGGAAAAACTATTATATTTGCACAAAACAAGACCCATGCGCAGTATATAGTTGACAGGTTTAACCTTCTATACCCTGAGTATAACGGAGAGTTTTTCAAGCGTGTTGTGTGTGATGATGACTACGCTCAGGATTTGATCAGGCAATTTAAAAATCCGTTGAAAGAACCACATATAGCAGTTTCGGTTGATATGCTCGATACAGGAATTGATGTCCGGGAGATTGTAAACCTTGTGTTCTTTAAACGTGTTCGTTCAAAGATTAAATTCTGGCAGATGATAGGCAGGGGCACCAGAATTAGGCCTGATTTGTTTGGGAAAGGCAAGGATAAAAAATACTTTTACATTTTTGATTATCTTGGGAATTTCGAGTTTTTCAGAGAAAACACAAATGGTATTGAACCATCGGCAAATACTTCAATCCAGGAAATTATTTTTGAAAAGAGAGTAAGACTGATTTTTCTTATGCAGACCTCAGAATTTAGTAATGATCAATATCAAAGTTTTAGAAATTCGTTGATAGAAGAAGTTTTAGGACAGATAATGGCGTTGACACCAGAGAGAGTAGATGTGCAGCTAAAGAGAAAATACGTTGATAAATACAGGGCAAAAGATGCTTTTTTGTGTCTTAACGAACAGAATAAGAGTGAACTTATTGAAAATA
>CAYXPB010000285.1:0-6773 GCA_964466645.1 uncultured Acetivibrio sp.
CGTTTTCCTGAGCAATGATGTTTAATTCCTTTTCACCTTTTAATACTGCTAAAACCAGTTTTGCCTTGAATTCTGCACTAAATGTTCTCTTTTTCATCGATAATCAACCTTCCGTTTCTTGTGATTTTATTATATCAGGTTCATTATCATTTAGAAAATTTTTGTCGAGTTTTCTTAGACCATTATAACATCATCTCCATTGGTAATCCTGACAAAATCAAACCTATACTTATTACCATCGCCAACCGCATAAACATGTGTTACTGAATCATCACTTTCAATTTTCTCTATTTCATCAATCAACCCATACCAGTTCATATAAACCGTTCCTACAAGGAATTTAGCATCATAGTCCCAATGATGCATTGGATGACACAGAAAATCTTCTGGAACATAGTCTATGGATTTGATTTTCCAACCTTCAGAAGGTGTATTTTCAGTTGTTATAAGCCCATAATAATAAGCAAAATATCCTGGCTGTAGTTTATTATCTCCTTCCCCTTTATAAGGAGGACCAGTAATAACTTCAATTTCCCCCATATAATATTTCAAATTAGCAGGGGTATTGGGAGGTTGGTATGCTGGGTAAAGTTTTAGCAGAGTTATATGACCAATACCAGTAAAAGAACCAATATACTCTTCAAGGGACATATTTTTTCGGGTATCCTTGCTTAGAAGTTCATATGCGTATGGATAAGGAATCTTCGACCAACCAACCGTTCCACAACCGCCATAATATCCAGCCATATTTGAGGCATCCTTTAATATTGCATAGTAGGCTTGGAGTACATCTTCTGCGGTCTGAAATATTGTTTGAATATGAGGTGGTTGTTCTAACTTATTTATAAAATCCTTTGCAGTAAATTTTAATTTAAATGCTGACTGTTTGGATGGCCGCTGGAATCGTTCAGAAATACCTTCTTTTTCATATGTATTAAATGCAGACTGTACCTGCCTCTCTTCATGTTTATCACTTGTATGAACAAATCCACCCATTACTGTCTGGACCTTTTTATCATCAAGTAACACCCATATAGAAATGAATACTATTGCAAGTATAAGAAGCCCAATCATGGGTGCTCTAAATTGTTTTAGTGAAATAACCATATTCCAACCTCCCTCACTATTATAAATATATGAGATTAGGATAGGAAACATCACAAATGAAAGATTTTACACTACCTATAGACTACAGGCAAATTATTAATTAACTTGCTGTTCTTTGCTTCCGTCAATTTTTATTCTATATATTAAAGGTTCATATCCTTCATTAAGCCTCTTGATATAATAAATCCATTCTCCAACAACATTTATGCTATTGAATACACATCCTGCATCTTGAGATATCACTTCTTTCTTACTTCCATCTTTTTTTATCCTATACAAATTCCCTTCATTATAAGTAATGCCTACAAAATATATCCAATCACTACTCTGATTTAAAGATATAGGCTTTTCTTCAGTTAATTTAATTTTTTTATTTGAAGACATATCAAATTTATATAAAGACCATTTGTCAAACCAATTATTATAGTACAGGCTATTGTTATCAAATACAAAAGCACCTGTTCTAATATCTGAAATTCTTTCTAATTCAGTTCCATCAAATCTAACTCTATAAAAATCCTTATAAAAATCAATATAGTATATCCAATCCCCTATAATACTAAAATAGTCTATAGATACATTGTCTTCATCGCTCTCATCTTTCATTACTCTTTCTTTATTTGTACCATCTATCTTCATTTTATATATTTCGTTATAACTATCTATACCAAGAAGGTAATAAATTGTATCTCCTGCAACAAGTAATTCTGACACTCTGCCGCCATTCTCTAATAATTCTTTGTCTTGACCATTTGTCTTTATACTGTATATGTTTCCTTTAAAATTGTAATACACCCTTTCACCTATAACGTTAATATAAGTCGGTTTATCATCACTGATTTTCTGTTTTAAGGTGCCATCTTCTTTAATTCTATATAAAGAATTTTTATCCGAACTATTATTGTAATAAATCCAGCCTTTTTGTATTGCCGCAATTCCTTCATTATGAATATTAGAATTGGTGTTCCCCATTACCGTGTCACTTACTGACACATCGTAATTGTCTTTCAAATTTATAACATTACTGTTTAATTTATATTTCTTTGATATTTTTTCCTTTTGACTTCCATCTTTCTTTATCCTAAACTGCTCATCTCCATAAGGCCCATTACTTTCATAATAAATCCATTCGCCTGAAATATTTATATTACTGGTATATTCGTCATCTATTTTAGTTCTTTTGGTTCCATCACATTTGATTTTATAAAGATTAAAACCATCCGAGTAATTACTATAGTAAATCCACCCATTATCATCTATATTGATATTATGCGACTCATCACTATTCACTTTAGTTTTACAAGTACCATCCAATTTCATTTTAAATGTTCTTTGTATCTCACTCGGATTATTGGACCATTTATTATAATAAATCCATTGGCCTACTACTTGAAAATCACAAATGAGTTCATCTGTTACTTTTGTCACTTCATTCCCATCTAATCTTGCCCTATAAAAGAAGTTATCTCCATTATGTAAGTAATAAATCCAGTCATGAGTTATAAAAAAGTATCCAGAAGTAGAAACTCCACTCAAGCAGTTTTTTTCCGTTCCATCTGTTTTCATTCTATAAATATTACTTCCTGACCTATAAAAAATCCATTGGTTAAGGATATAGGAACTATTTGCAGACTCTTCCGATAATTTTTGCCTTTTAGTTCCATCTAAACTGATTTTGTATAATTTACCGCCATCTGTTTCATTGCAGTAATAAGCCCAATTGCCTTCAATATTGATGTCCGATATACTATCGCTACTTATTATCTCTTCGTTTGAGCCATCAGTCCTTATCCTATATAATTTTCTTCCATCATCATGATTAGAATAATAAATCCACTCATCATTGGCATCCACCATTCCCCCATTATTAATATTGTTGCTTTTTATATACATTAAATTTGATTTGGAATTTTCAATAGAATTACTTGAACTACTTAAACTTGATTTGTCTACAGTTGAATGATTACAACCCATCAAAGAAAAAACATATACCAATATAGAAAAACTTAAGACTAATTTAGAAAAACTTATTTTTTTCATAAGAGTCCTCCAAAGTAACTTTAACAAAATCTCGCCAATAAAATTCCAATAACTATCGCCCTCATTCTATTTCAAACTTTCACTGAAATAAATAATATTTCACCACATACAACATTATAACCAAAATTATAAAACCAGTCTCCATAATAGTGAACCAAATCAATAATGTTCCAATTTATCCAGCATACATCATATCATTAACAGTATTGGAAGTCAAAAAATTATAATACACCCACTTGCCAGAGGGTATTATAAAATAAGTTAAGCACATTCTTTCAAAATACTTAAAAACAACAACTCCCGCAGCAAATCAGGTTTTCTCCTGCATTCACTGTAAAAATTTAGAAAGTTGTCTTAAGTCCTTTGAAGTCGTCATGTAAATTCTTGATATTAATAAGAACTGCTTACACAGAATATTTATTTGAAACCATGTTGCGTCTTTTATTAAAATCCTTGTTATCATGCAAAGAAGGGATATGATTTTATGGAATACACACAGGAATTTAAAGACGAATCTTTTAGCCAATTTCTGGACGCAACAATACTCGTTTTGGAGGTTAGTTTCAAGTCTGGAAAACCAAGCAACGAAAAAATAATTTTTTTGAAGGAAGGGCTTATAAAAATGTCCAAAAACGTTGGAATTGATACCGATGAAAAAATGGGTGCGATAAATCAAGCATTTAACAATGTGCTGATTGAGCACGGATATGACAAAATATTCTAACCACTAACCGCAGAAAACAGGCTAAACCAAGCCTGTTTTTTTGTATGATTTTTCTTACTTGACTTGCTTCGTTAGGTATTCCTGATTGCTATATTGTGTCTTTTTATCTTCTTCTCTTAAGTTCACCCTTTTATACACCCAAAATTAATCCATCTAACTCGTTAATATAATTACAAAATTGTACAAAAACGTCATTAATCAAAGTAATTTCGAATTTTATATTATCTCCATTATTCCATCTATCAAGGTTATAATAAATCATCCTGCCTTCTTCAACTTTTATGTTACCCATACCATAATGGGTCTCTTCAGTTCGAATTCTATGTACAATATCATACCACGGTTGGGCTTTTTTTATGAAACCCTTTAACACCCTATCATTATATATAGATTTTTTCTTCTCTTTTGGTCTTTCATCATTCTTTTCAATATCCTTGAGTATGCTATTAAACCCATCAGGCAACTCTGACCCTCGATATCTCTGTCTATATAACTCTCGTAATACTTGAGATAAATAATCCATACATGCATAAATATTTTCACAAAAGTCTTGAAGACTACAGATTAACTTATTTTCGTCATCCTTTTGTATTTCTGGCAAAGATACATCTATTTTCCTAATCATCTCATTTACAATTAAAAAATGCCCTTCTATGTTATTGCTTTTTCTCAATATACTTCTGTAACTTCTTAGTGCATATGGATTTAGCATATCATCTCTATCATACAATTTGCCATTTAACTTTGGAAAAATTAAATCCATATCAATTTATCTCCTCAATTATATTGTTAATGGAGTTATTTAATGTTGTCAGAAGAATTTTACTATCTGAAATAAAATCAGGTATATAGTTTTTATCTCTACCCCAAACTTTATTATATTCTTGCAATGACCCCTTATGACCTGCTAACTTATTCCTAGAATTATATATTACTTTTAAAACATTATCTAATTTATCTGCTCCCTTGATGCTCAGTTCATCTAGAAGGATTTTAAGTTTCAATCGGCTACCAAAGGGCTTATTACCTTCATCTGTAAGTTTTTCTTTTGGCACTATGGTTTGTATTAAATCATTATTAATACTTTCAACTGTAATTTTACATAATTGCATTAAAAATGTTTGGTATGTCGTTACTGAACCATTTGTAGGTATTGTAAATGCACTTTTTATTTGCTGGTCGACTTCGCTTAACTCACCAAATAGTTTATCACCATACTTCTCTTTAAAGTAAACATTTAAATCTGTTAATAATTCAAAAAGTTTCTTCTCTGGTGTTATACTATCAGTAAATTGTGCCATCATTTGCCTCTGAAAGAACTTCTTCTCCATGCCACCTTGAGGTTTAATGTTATAAAGTTTCCAATATTGTTGTTCTTTATATGGAATTCTTCCTAAATCGCCAAGCCATACAACGACTTTATTATCCTTATTAATTGTATAAGGCAATGACCACTCATTTAAAAACATCAATGTCCCATCACCAACGGAATAATTAGAAGGGTCGTTAGTGTATTTGTCTAATACTTTTCTTTCAAAATAAACTGGAGTTAAAAAATGAGGAGCATTTGGATTTTTACCAAAATAATTAGCCAAGTTATCCTCATTACAAGTAAATTCAATATCATCTCCTGTCTCATCATCGACCCCAATAATGTAATCCTCATATTTTTTCTCTTCAGTAAAATATTCATATTCTCTATGTTTTGGCTTACTGTATGGTTTAATTATTACTTTTCCTAAGATAGAACTCATTCCGTTATATTCGCCGTATTCATAACTATTTTTTACAACGATAATATTTAAATTCTGTTCATTATAACTCTTTGAATTGTATTCCAATTTTGATTCGGTTTTAAAAAAACGTCTATGGTCAAAGCATATTACGCAGCACTTATTATGAGCACTCAAATAGTCTTTGAAATATGTCTTTAAAATCATAATTCTGTTTGGTTCAATTATAATTTTAGTATCGTCGGTTATAGGGTCAATATAGAAATTATCTCTTTTAACTAGATTATTGTACCAAATTAGTTTGGGGTTTATCTCTACTTGCTTTTCATACTTCTCATTAAACGTTCTATAGGCAACTAAATATTCAAATTTATCTTTTTTATCTCCTGCAATAAAAAATAGTTTTTCTGTATTTACACTATACACTTTCTCAAAATAAGATTTTCCAAATGAATTTGTAGAAAATCCCCATTCATAATCCTTTAAATATTCTTTAATATACTTTCTATCATCTGGTATTAGTGCACTGTATCCAAAGATATCACTTTCGAGGTTGTCTTTTCTATCATTTTTAAGTTCTTCATAGATGGTAATCCAATCTTCTTTTTCAATATTTAAATATTTATTAATATAATCCTCAAAGTTCTGTAATTTGAGCATTTCTTCTCTCTCCTTGTTTATAAAACTATAATATAGGTTTCTTCTAAAAATATTATATCTTATTCTCAATATTTGGTATAGTACGATTATTTCTATTATTTATCTGCCTATTATCGCTGATAAAACTTTTTTGTCATTTTGACAAAACTTTAAAACTTTTTGCCCAAAAATATTGTTTTTTCTTTTTACTTTTTTACCTTTTTACTTATTGCTACTATATATAATCCCAAAAAACTTCTCTCAAAAAGACAAAATAGTTTTGTTAGTCGAGTCCTGAAAGCCTTATCAATACTGCCTTCACTTTTGGGACGTCCCACCGACTTCCAATATTTTCATCAATATTCATTTTCAATTATTTTTAAACACTTCTATCTTATTACATCACATCCAAGTTTTCCAGTCAAAAAAGTTTTGTCAGGAATAGGATAAAGATGGAAGTTTTAAACGATTAGGTTTATCCATATTCGCTTATCAATATATCCATCAAATGCTTTTAAATCAAGCCTTTT
>CAYXPB010000286.1:0-6760 GCA_964466645.1 uncultured Acetivibrio sp.
TATTTGTTCAGTTGATATTGCAGTTGATATAGATACAAATATATTGAATTGCTTAGTGTTTAAGCAGACTAGAGGTCGCTATATGTTTTATTCGGGTGATACAGGTCGTGCAGATGATTATACAATTTATATTGGTAAAGGTAATGGGAGGGTAAAAGTATACAATAAGGCTTTGGAGAGTGGTTATAAGTTTGATTTAACTAGGTATGAGGTCAGCCTTAAGTTAGATTGTGCATTGCAACATTCACATATGGTGAAAATTGATGTTGATAATAAGCCGATATTAAAAATTATAGATATGCAAGTAGGAATTGACGCTGAAACAAGGGCAACTCTAAATGGTTTTCTACAAGAACCTTATTTGATAAACCAATTGTCGCAATTTAAAAGAAAAAAATATCGAACAATGGTTGATAATTGTGTTGATTTTAAGTTGGATAATAGGGAAATAGAAAAAATTATCATAGAATATATTGACAAAAATATTATTTTGTATTAATATATAAGTAAATAATATATATATAGGAGGTTGTGCCAATGTTACTTACTGGTAAAGCTGAATTTAGACGTGTGAATGACCCTTATAATTTTAAGGGAAATGACAACAAGGAGCATACATATAATAGTATGGAAGTAGAAGACAACAATGGTCGAATATCGTTAGCTATTCCAAATGAATTTCTTGATAAGGCTAAAACGCTTGAACGTGGTAAATTTTATAATTTCAATGTAGAACTTCGAGAATTTCGGGGGAAGAAAAAAGTATATTTCGTTGGTATAGCATGAACAATGCAGGGGGGCACCCACCGTCTCCCTGTATTTTTGATGTTATTCTAATATTAATTTTTGAGGTGTTAAAATGAAAAATAAAATATCTTTAATAGTAGTATTTATAATTATAATATCAATTGGAATGACGGTATATGCATTGGAGCCAGTGCCAAATTTATATTATTCGAATTATGAATATCATACAGTATTGAAAAATCTTGACAATAATAAACTTTATTTTTATAATTCACAAAGTAAGCCATATACAAGCTATCAAGGGGAAACTATAAGTTTAACGTTTATGCCGTTTTCAAATGTGGAGCACTGGTATGAACATAATGGTATTTGGTATTATGGTGGTCAATCAAATAGTACTTTGTATCAAGTAAATAAAGATTATGCGGTAAATTTTGTATTGTGGTCAACCAATTATGGTGATATACAAAAAAAAATATCATTTATGAATTTAGTAGATTATGTTTTGGGAACAGGTACAACTTCAGATAATCCTACAATATTTGATTATTTTGCGGGAATAAATTTTGACTATGATGGGTTTTTGGGTAAAGTTGGTATAAAGTTAGAAGCAAAAAAAGATGGACATGAATCATATGTTCCTGTGCAGGAATGGGAATATCCTGCAGGAGAAGGAAGTGTAAATATAGATAGTCATGACATAGCATATTATGATAATGCTAGTTATAAGTTAACGATATATGATGGTGATGAGGTTATAAATAACTGTTATTATATTGTTAATACTACTAATGAAAAACAACCTTATATAGATATAATATATCCTTCAAATGGTTTTCAATATGAATATTTTCCTAATATTAATATTGAATATTTCGATATGGGTGATTTAAGAATTTATATAAATGAAGTTTTATATAAGCGTATTTCAACCACTGGAAAAGAGGGAATAGAGGTTGTACCAGGTACTCATAGCTTATTCCAAATAGGTTTAAACACTATTTATGTTGAAGATAGTAATAATCAAACTGTTGCTACTGTGCAATATATGGTTATGCGTGAAGGTGAAGACCCTACTATAATTGATGAACCGGAGTTTGATTCGGATAGTTGGGTTAGGGAATTGTATCAGCGGATAATGTCTGAATATTCGCAGTTTTTTATATATTTAAAGAATATTTATTCATTTTTACCGTATGAAATATTAGGTCTTGTTGTCATTGTTATTATGCTTTCTGTTGTTTTGTGGTTCACTGGGAGGAAATGATATGGAATATATTATATTTATAGGTGAAACTATGGGGAAGCTTTGGGATATGTTTTCTTCAACTGAGTCTATATTGCCTGGTGTTTCGTGGGCAGGTATTAGACTAGGCTTGATTTTACTTGCTGTTATGATGTCGGGGTTGGTATCTGTTATTGTAATACCTAAAAGACAAGAAGGAGATGAGATAAAAACGTGGAGGAAATGACGGTTCTTGAGTTACTACAGCTTATGTATGCTGCGTATAATGCGGTAACTGGTGAAGAAGGTACTATGCCTGAGGATGTTGAGGTTCAAACTCAGACTTTGATTGAAGTTAGAGATTCAATTGAGTTACTTGTTGAACAAAATGCAAAAATGTATATGACAATGGGATTGATGCAAGTTGTTTTATTTGTAACTTGTACTATAACAATTGTTCGGGGGTGGTTGTTTAATGGGAGCAGGAATTAATTTTTTAGATAGTGTAATAGGCATTGTGCCGGAAGGATGGGAAGCTTTAAGGTATCAATGTGCTTTTACCTTGGTCTTAGTGGTAATTGATTATATTTTCAGACTAATCAATTTGCCTTTTAAGATAAGCAATTTAAGAAGAAGGTCATAGAAAGTAGGGAAGGAGGTATGGATGGTATGTTTACTGTTTTTATTACTGATGCCACTGCGTTGATTACTGCGGTTCTAGGTTGGATTCCTGACCTGGGCGAACTTTTACTCACAGTACCGATATTGGCCCTTAGTGTCGTATTTTGGGTAATTGGAAAATGCACAGGGATTTTCGGCTCCCTGTTGGGTAAAGCTTGATGTTTGGGCCATCGTTTTCTGAACTTGTAATGCACAGTAGCATAATAATGGGTCATTTCTTAGAATATTTTATTGATGTGTGTACTGCTCTATGGAGTGACCCCTTAATGCTATTGTCACTAGGTATATGCCTAGTAGTGGGAATGATAACAATAATAAAGGGTCTGTTAATGGGGTGACATATGTCGCCCTTTTAATAGTTAATGCAGGAGGAAAAATATGTTTAATAATAAAGTATTAAAAGTAATGAGTATAGTTTCTGTTACTTTGTGTGATATGACTACTTTGATGTTTTTAATGTTAGTTGTTCGAATACCAGTTGTATTTGCAGTAATATTAAGTGGTGTTGTAACTTCGTTTATATATTTACCTTTGTCGGGTTTGATGTTGACTTTATTTTGTGATTCTGATTCATGCCATAATTGTAAAATGTGGCATTGTAAGAGGGGTGAATGATATTGATTGGAATAATTCTAATATTAATATTAGCTAGGTATATATATGTGAGGTTTATTCGGAAAATAAAACTCCGTACTGGTATTGATATAGTAATGGGGTTGCCAGGTGCAGGGAAAACAACTTATGCAGCATATTTAGCTAAAAAGCATATAAAAGCAGGTTATCCAGTTTATTCGAATGTGCCGATTCATGGTGCAAGGGAATTTGATGTAGACATGGATGCCTTAGTATATTTGATTGAAAATGCTTTAATTATAATAGATGAAGCTGGCATTGAACACGACAATAGAGCGTGGCAAAACTTTAAGGCTCGATATACCAAATTTTATAAGTTGCATAGGCATTATCATTTGCGTATTGTATTATTTAGTCAACATTATGAAGATATTGATAAGAAAATAAAGACTATAACTGAACACATTTCAGTTGTGAAAAGGTCGCTAATAAAGTATTTTATTCGAGTAAAGAAAATACGCTCTTATATTGCTATAGACGAGAATGGTCAAATCGTATTGAAATATGAATGGGTTCCACGTTTACTGGGTGGTGTTCGGTTACATTTTGCTCCTGCTGTTTGGGGGTCTTTTGATTCATGGAGTAAAGACGAGCTACCTAGTAAAGAATGGAATGTGTACAAAGTCGACAAGGTCGTCGCCAAGTCTAATTATAAGATAAATAAAAAACGAAAATTTAAAGAAGGTCGTGGTATTGGTTTGCCTAAACCTTTAAAATTTTAAAGAGGGCCCTGGGCCCTCTTTTTATTTGTTGTATTGTGTAACATCATCTGTTCTGTGGTGATATATTCCTGCTGAATATAAAAAACTTTTGCTTGCTTGTTTTATGTGTAGTGGTGCGTCCGGGTCGTTGCATATCGTCATATGGTATATTATTCTACTGATTATGTGTATAAATAGGTTCGTTTGGTTTGTACCTTGTGATTTACATAGCTTTATGTATTGATTTTTAAAATATTCGTCAGTTCTGATATTAATATTCATTGTCTAATTCTCCTTTACTTGTTTTATTTAATAACTTTGTGTGATTATATGTGTAAATTTTTTCAAGGTTTTTTAGTGCGAAAATAAATCTGTCGTTTAATTCTTCGATGTTGTCAGTGATAAACATTCTGTTTATGTTACCTTGTAGCAAATCTTTTTCAAAGTTGGCTTCTAACCTTTTTAGTCTATTCATATGTCAATTTCTCCTCTCTAACTAAATGTATATAATTCGTTTCTGTTCGTATGCTTCTTTTATAGTGACTGTGGCCGGATATAATATATAGCCTGTTCTACTTTTGTCTATGATGTATGCGAAACCGTTTTTATAAATATACGGTTTTCCCCATTCAGTTTGGTCTAGTTTGTAACCTTCGGGCAGGGTTACTTCTTCGTATCCATCGTTGAAAATGTTAACTTGGAAGTCATTTGGTCTGTAATATAATGAGTACCATTTACTGTACCCGTCTGTTATTTCCCATACTTTGATTGTTAATTTCATTTTGATTCTTCCTTTCTCCCCGTATATGTCCGGTAGGTCAGACTAGTATCAATATTAAATTCGATGATGTGGCAGTGCGGTCAATGTTAGTTCTTCAAAGCAATAAAAGTGTAATTCTCTCCAACAGGTGAATTTTCCTACTGCATTGTTGTGGTTGTTCCACAGTATGTAGGTGTATTCAGCTTTCTCTGGGTCGTAATAAGAGACGATTTTTTTTACGTGATAAAAGCTGCAATCATTAAAGTAAATAGCGTCATATTCTCTCTCTAATATTTTAGTATTCATAAAAATTATCCTTTCTCCCCGTATTTGTCCGATAGGTCAGACTTTGAAATCAGTTTTTTATTGTAACATTTTTATAATTATATTGATTTCTTTTTCTAAATCAGTCCACCAATCAAAATTAGATACTGCATTTTTAAAAACAATTTCGCCATTTTCGTTTAATTCTTTTGATAATTCTCCCCATGTTTTACGCTCTCCTTCTCTGTATTTTGTAGTCATTAGTAGAAACATTCTCAACTTTATTTTTTGATTTTCTGTTAATTCCAATTTCATCATTGTATCATATCCTTTCTTGTATTGTATTTGTATATATATAGTATTCGCCATGTGTTGCAATTATCCCTTCTTTTTTCATAGGACTTTAGTCCTATTTTTTATAGGACTATAGTCCTATTTTTTTTATGTTATTATTTCCGTGGGCGGTAATGTTTTCGTCTCTCATCACTGGAGACACTTCCAAAGATTCCCATCTCGCATACACCGGAGTCATCCCGAGCCCCCGTAACACAGGACCCGCGGAGCAATCCCCCATCCATATGGTACAATTGAATTATTGCGAGGATGCTCAATGCTCCATACACCGTATGTCACCCTCGCCCAATAAAGATCGACCATATGGATGTGATTGTTGTCCTGCCCTTCTCCTTGCTCGTACTGCGGACAACAATCATGGAAACCCCCGCGAACTTCGTCCCCGCCTTTTTATTACACCCGCCCGCCCATGCGGCGGGCGGAAATGAAATAATTGACAAAAAGATAAACTTGTAATAGAATAAAGTCACATAAAAGAAAAAAATGTAAACCCGGCACTATCTAACAAGCCGGGTTGCTATCAAATTATTTAACTTTGGTGGGGGTTAGATATGAAATATTCTTATTCTTTGGATATGATTCGATTATCCGTAAAATTGCGTCCTGAAGAATTTCAAATTATTTTTGACTATCAAGCGATAACACCTGGTGTTAAGTTTTATATGTCCAATCGTGCAAAAGATTATCATTATAACATTATTGTACAGGGTAATGGTTACAGTTATTGGATGGGATATAAACATAATTCAAGTTATGATAATAAAGACTTCGTTATAGAATACAATCCTAATAAGGTTGTCAATGATAATCTTGTCAATTATATTTTGTCTGAATATTTTAATAAATTCACTATGAGGGATATTCGATATTCTCCTCGTATTTGTTCAGTTGATATTGCAGTTGATATTGATGTTAATATATTGAATTGTCTAGTGTTTAAGCAGACTAGAGGTAGATATATGTTTTATGCGGGTGATACAGGTCGGGCAGATGATTATACGATTTATATTGGCAAAGGTAATGGGAGGGTGAAAGTATATAATAAGGCTTTGGAGAGTGGTTTTAAGTTTGATTTAACTAGATATGAAGTAAGCCTTAAGTTAGATTGTCCATTGCAACACTCACATATGGTAAAGGTTGATGTTGATAATAAACCGATATTGAAAATTATAGATATGCAAGTAGGAATTGACGCCGAAACAAGAGCTACTTTGAATGGATTTCTACAGGAGCCTTACTTAATAAATCAATTATCACAATTTAAACGTAAAAAATATCGCACAATGATTGATAATTGTGTCGATTTTAAGTTGAATAATAGGGAAATAGAAAAGATTATAATAGAATATATTGACAAAAATATTATTTTGTATTAATATATAAGTAAATAATATA
>CAYXPB010000287.1:0-6747 GCA_964466645.1 uncultured Acetivibrio sp.
GCTACATGTGCATCTATAACTGCAATAGCAAGCGACTCTGCCATAGAGTAAATATATTGTCCTTGAATAACTTTCAACTTTTCAAAAGCCATCTTTTCATTAGTTTCTAATATCGATATTCCACTTTTGCCAAGGGATAAATCCACTAGTTCTCCGACTATATCTCTGCTTTGAATCGACTTAACCTTGGAGTAATTTTCTTCTGCAACAATCTTTATCCTCTCTCTAAGCTCAGGAATACCTAATTCAAGCCTATCCAATCTAATGGTAGGTATACTTACACTAAATATCTCCGATAATTCTTCATCTGTAAGAAAGGGATCTTGCTTCAATTTTTCTAAAAGTATGGACTGCCGTTCCTTTTTCATGACTGATGGCCTACTCATCAATTCACCTCTTTATTTCCTGTGATAAAATATTTACCTCCTAAATACATCTTGTTTAACTTGCCACTATCCTTAAGAATTCCAAATTCTATACTATTAGGCGATCCCGAAGAACGCCTTATATGTAATTATTTAATTATTACCTGGTACTAATCTCTGCTTATAAAAGTATATAATATATTTTTCACATATGCAATATATTTAGAAAATTATTTTTAAAACATAATCTCCTTAACATTAAAAAAACACACCACATTTATTTTTTATGGTGTGTTTTCTATAAGTACTTAAGTATTATGGTTTATAATTTTCCCATTCTTTACAATATAATCATAAGCTGAATAAATTGTGGCAATAACGGCTAAAAACATGATTATCCCATCAAAAGGAAAATCAAATAGCCACCTAATCGGATAATTCTTGAAGAGCATTGCAATTATTGCGACCATCTGAGTTATTGTCTTGATTTTTCCCCAACTGCTTGCAGCTATAACTATTCCTTCACTTGCTGCAACAAGTCTTAACCCGGTTATCATAAATTCACGACCAATAATAATTACTGCAACCCAAGTTGAAAGGTCTCCCCTTTCCACTAAAGCAATTAATGCTGCTGTAACTAAGAGCTTATCGGCAATAGGATCTAAAAACTTACCAAAATTTGTTATCTGTTTTGTTTTTCTTGCAATATAACCGTCAAGCGCATCGGTACTTGAAGCAATTATGAAAATCAAAGCTGCTACATAATTACCGTAATTATTGATAAAGTTATTGACTACCGTCAATTGGGGGCTAATAAAGCCCAAAATGCTAGAGTCCACCATCCACTGGGGAATAGGGACTATAATAAGCATAAAAATAGGTATAAGTAAAATTCTAAGTATAGTAAGCTTATTTGGAAGATTCATTTATAACCTCTCCTATTAAATCATAATCATCAACATTCAATATCTTGACCTCTACAAAATTTCCAAATTCCAAAGGTTCTTTGCTTGTAAAGTAAATCAAGCCATCAATATCCGGGGCTTCCCCATAGGACCTTCCCGTGTAAAAAAGTCCATCGTCTGCAACACCTTCAACAAGTACTGTATATATTTTATTTAACCTTGCATCATTCTTTTCTTTTACTATCTCTTTCTGTAACTGCATTATATCACCTAGTCTTGACTCTTTAACACTTCTCTTAATCTGAGGCTTCATATCGTATGCGGGCGTTCCCTCTTCCTTCGAGTAAGGGAAAACTCCAAGCCTGTCAAATTGGTGCTTTTTAACAAAACCATATAAAATTCTGAAATCTTTCTCGTCTTCTCCCGGAAAACCCACGATCAAAGTAGTACGGATAACTATATCCGGTATTCTATTCTTTAGTCTTAAAAGGAGAATTTCCAAGTTTTCTAAAGTTCCTCTTCTACCCATAGAACTTAGTATCTTGTCACTTGCATGCTGAACAGGCATATCCAAATACTTTACAATCTTAGAATTGCTAGCCATTTCTGCTATCAAGTTTTCATCGATTTCCTCAGGATAACAATAAAGAAGTCTTATCCATTTAATCTCTCTTATCTTGCCGATTTCCCTTATTAATTCAACAAGTTTCTTTTGCTTGTATAGATCTTCACCATACCTAGTAACATCCTGCGCTACAAGTATTACTTCCTTTACACCTTGTTTAGCTAATTGTGTCGCCTCTTCTATGATATCTTCCATTGGCCTGCTGGTATAAGACCCCCTCAACGAAGGAATTACACAATAGGTACAACAGTTGTCACAACCTTCTGCAATCTTTAAATAAGCATAACCTTTATGTGAAGAAATCACCCGTTCCCCTTTAAGGTACTCCACCCCGTCTTCATACTCAAGAAACAGTCTTTTGTCTAAAGGAATTGCTTCTTCAGCTTCATACAACTTGTCTATAACTTCAGCTATGTGTCCATACCCTCCGGTACCGATAACAGCATCTACTTCCGGTATCTCTTTTAATATATTATCTTTATAACGCTCTGCTAAACACCCCGTCACAATAAGGAGCCTGCATTTAAGCTTCTTATACTTCGACATTTCGAGTATTGAATTTATAGACTCTTCAATGGCAGTCTCAATAAATCCACAGGTATTAACAATAATAATATTTGCATCGCTTTCGTCAGCAGTAATCTCAAAATCTTTTTTCTTAAGTATTCCAAGCATTATTTCACTATCAACGAGATTTTTAGGACACCCAAGCGAAACAATACCTATTTTCTTTTTCAAGTTATACACCTCAAACTAAATTTTTCGTTATTATTAATAAATAAAACTTAATTAATAGTCATTCCTAATAATTATTGCCTTTCTAAGCAAAATTGTCAATTACTTTTTTAAGCTCTTTTTGATGTTTAAAACTGTATAGTTAATTTTGAAATTGCCTTATTTAATTAAGTCTTGCGGAATAAGACTTTGTGCCTTATCCATCAAATCCTCAATCTCACTCTTGAGTTTACTTATTTCCATATCAAGCTCGTCAGGCGATACATTAAGATCTTTAAGCTCACCTAAAATATCTTCTTTTTGTTTGTTTAGCTGCTCAAGACGTGCTTCTGCCCTTATTCTCATATTCTTTGCTTTATCAAGATTTTCCTTGATCTGATTGATTTTCTTTTCATACTCAATAGCCATCAATGAGCCTCCTTATAGTGCCTTATAATATCATCCAATTTATCATCACTGATTTTGCTGCTGCACATCGGACACTTACCACTTTCTTTTAATAAATCCGTATATTGTTTCAATTTCTTTTCAATCTCTTCATTATTGCTATTAAGAAAGTTATTTCCATCAATAATGTTATTTAATATAGGAGCTAATCTGTTTTTTATAGCTTCAAGCTTTACAAGTTTTTCACTCTTTTTTACAATTCCGCTGATGATAGCATCTGATTCGGTTAAATCTATGCTTTTTTCTAGCATATTATGCACTTTAGCAATTTCTCTGTCATAGTCTAAGAGTTTTTCTTTTGTCGCAATAAGTTGCATGACCCTTATATTTTTTTCTCCAATCTTACTAATCATGCCGCCTGAAACTTGAATATTTTTTGTCCTGTTTAATATATTTTCAACATCAACCAGTTCGTTTTCTAAATCTCTCAATACCTTTTTTGCCTTTTGAAGCTTTTCATATCTAATAGCTTTCTCTTCGGCCTGTTTGATCAAACTTATACAACTGCTTACACCCTCGGTCCTTGAAAGAGTTTTTTCCATTTCCTTTACTGCCGTTAAATTCTCACTAAACCGGTTACTGAGATTATCCATTGACTTTAACTTTATAAAACCAACTTCGATATTTTTTAAAATAATATCGCATTCTTCTATTTTCTCAAGCTTTGCAATTTCATAAACAGTTTGCTTATATTTGTCATCAATATCCTTAAGATTGCGCTTTATATTTGTCAGTGAAGCAATCCTTTCTAAGCCCTTTTCAATCTTTTCTATAAGCTTTGAGCTAGCTTCAATTTTTTCTTCAAGTACATCAAGATACTGATATTCTTTAAGCTTTTCATTTACCTCATCAAGTTCCTTTTCAAACCTGTCACGAGTCTGATTCTCGCGTCTCAAATCTGTCCCACTGTCGCGAATGGATTTATCTATTATATGAAGTCCTGTAAGTCGACCAATTGCTTTAGCACGTAAAGCTCCAGATTCTGAGATAAGAAATGGACCTTCAAGCTGATTACCGATATTAATACTCGAATTTATGTCGGTATCCATAATTACCTTTGGAATTCCGTGCGCTTTCACAATTTCTTGGGGAACTTCATTGCCAAAACCCTCATAAATATTTGAATTTCCATCGCTATCCGAAAGTATATATCTGTTCTTACTTGGAGTACGTTCCCGGGTTATAGCGTAACCCGTATTTAACCATAGGGTAACCCGAGCAAAATTGCTGCCCTGGCGTATAAATTCGTTGCCCCTAGGCTCATTATACAGAACCCATTTTATAGCTCTTACGACGGCAGACTTTCCGTGATCTGATGGTCCGATAATTACATTAAGCCCGTCATTAAAAATAAGTTCAGTACTTTTATGGGATTGGAAATTTTCGATTAATACCTTTTCAATTAGAATCATTCCACTTCTTGCCCCATAGCAAAACTTTCCTGGGCAATTGCTATCCTCCTTAAGGCTTCTTCTTTTACTTCCTTGCTTAAATCTTGATTAGATGCTATATTTTCAACTATACTGGCAATGTCAATTTTCTTGTACTCCATAGATTGGGATATACCCTGGTAAAACTGATGGAGTCTTAAGCTTCGGTCTTTTGCCTTTTCCAGTTCTTCCCGGTCTAAAACCTCTTCTCCTGGAAGGGCTGATTTAAGCTCTATTTCACGAATTTTCATATCATCTTCAAGCTCTATATATACTATTTTTGGTTTTCTTTCAATTTCGCTAATACTGTTAGAAACCCTGACGATACTGCCTGGATTTACAAAGTATTTATCATTTATATTTTTCACCCCAAAACCACTGTGATAGTGTCCGGCAAAAGTAATATCCGCCTCGGTATCCTTGATATCGTCGAGCAAAGTATACTGTATGCCTTCATAAAAGGGCTTTTTCAATAGCATGCCATGGACAATATTTATAGCATAGTCCACTTTACTGCTTTTCTTTACTATATAATATTTAGCATAGTCCTGTCCATCAATATCATAATTATAGGATTTCCCTGTGAGCTGGAGACTTATTCCACCCTTTTCGAGAACAACTTTCTCATCATCCTTTAGAAGCTTTACAACCCCAGTACCCTCTAAGATTCCAAGCATAGTTCTGCTTATTGTTCCAGGATTGTGTCCGTATATATCGTGATTTCCAGCAACAGTATATACTTCTTTACCAAAGCTTCTAATTATAATTGCAAATTCTCTTACAATGGAAGGTGAAATATCTGGTCTGTCAAACCAATCTCCCCCATGGAGAATAAAATCAACCTCAAGTTCGTTTGATATATCACATATCTCGTTAAACTTTCTTTTTAATGTTTCATAAAAGTTATCTTTTCGGTTTTTCGGAGTTGTACCTTTTATGTGAGTATCTGTAAAAAAGAGGAGTTTCATATTGTTTCACTCCTCCGTTTCCGTTTTTTGTTCATACTTTTCCATATAGTCCTTCCACCACTTTTGATTTTGTATGGTGCTAAGCTCTAGGCCTAGATGAGATGCATCACCTTCAAGTATAACTTTAAATTTATCCTCTTTATAGTCGATTATTGAAATGGAAGTATTATCGTACCACTTAATATTGATCATTTCCTCCAAATTCAGATGAAAAAAGTGACACATAAGAGTTCTTATTGCAGTTCCATGTGTTACAACACAGATATTTTTGCCTTTGTTGTTTTCTATAATATACATGACTTCGTTTTTAAGTCTTTCCTGAAACTCTTTCATGGTCTCGCCATTTGGCATTCTGTGAATATGGGGTGCATTCTCCCAGGTATGGTACTCATCGGGCCAAGTAATCGGTAAATCCTCCCACTTTTCACCTTCCCAATCACCACCGTTGATCTCTTTCAGCTTGTCCGTACGTATGATTGGAAGTCCTTTTATATCAGCAATATATTGTGCTGTTTGGATTGTCCTCTTTAAACTGCTAGAATAGAGAACATCTATGTTTACAGCTTTTAATCTTTCAGCAGCTTTTTTAGCTTGAACATGTCCCTTTTCAGTAATACCCGAATCTGTCCAACCGTGAAAAATTCTGTAGAGGTTTCCCTCGGCCTCCGCATGTCTTACAAAAATGATCCTAGTTTTCATTTGTATATCCCTCTTTCAAAGTAACATTTCAGCACTCTTTGAATATCAGTTCAACTTCAACATTCCTATTATATCATTGACATCATTAATGCTATACATACTAATATAGTTTTGAATATCTTTCACAGCATCTACACAAGCAGTAGGATTTACGAAGTTTGCCGTTCCTACCATGACAGCAGTTGCACCTGCTAACATAAACTCAACAGCATCATCACCGGTAGTTATACCGCCCATTCCTATAACAGGCAACTTAACAGTGTTCGAAACTTCATATACCATTCTCAATGCAATAGGCTTTACTGCAGGTCCAGAAAGTCCTCCAAAGTTATTAGCTAAGATGGGCCTCTTTCTGTGAATATCTATAGCCATACCATATAGAGTATTTATTAACGATATTCCATCAGCACCTTCAGCTTCTGCAGCTAATGCTATTTCTTTTATATCCGTAACATTTGGTGTCAGCTTAACAATTAAAGGCTTCCTTAAGTGCTTCCTGACTTCCTTAGTTATCTCACTTATTCCGGCTGTAGTATTTCCAAAGGACATGCATCCTTTTTTCACATTTGGACA
>CAYXPB010000288.1:0-6722 GCA_964466645.1 uncultured Acetivibrio sp.
AAGAATGAGAGAATTAGCAGTACAAGCTGCTAACGACACAAATGTTACGGCGGATAGAACAGCTATATCAGATGAGCTTGGAACACTAGTGTCTGAGATTAACAGAATATCTGACAGTACAACCTTCAATGAAAAGAAACTATTAAATGGTGACTTAGCTACAACTGTAGGTGCAGCCAATTTCCAAATTGGTGCGGACAGTGGTGTATCTATGTCATTAACAATAGCACAAATGGGTTCAACAGCTTTGGCAATTACTGCACTTGCTGTAAGTACTCATGCACTTGCGACGGCAGCTATAGGCACAGTAGATGCTGCAATTAAAACGGTGTCTGCCGAGAGATCAAAATTAGGTGCAAACCAAAATAGATTAGAACATACTATCAAAAACTTAGATAATGCCTCTGAAAATATCCAAGCTTCTGAATCTAGAATAAGAGATGTAGATATAGCGAAGGAAATGATGGAGTTCACTAAAAACAATATTCTTCAGCAAGCAGCACAGGCTATGCTTGCACAGGCAAACCAAGCACCTCAGGGAGTACTTCAATTATTGAGGTAGTTAATTACTAGGTGTATACATCCATGGAGGGTCGGAATGCGACTCTCCTGACATATAATAAGATTACCTAAAGCTATATTTTTTCAAGAAGGTTTGTTGGTAAAATATTATTTAGGTGATGGGCGCATGGACGCAAAAACCAAAAAAATCAAGGAGGAATTTTTTATGAGAATTAATAACAATTTGATGGCAATGAACGCACATAGGCAGTTGGGAATCACAAATAATTCTAGCTCAAGATCAATGGAGAAGCTTTCTTCTGGATACAGAATTAACCGAGCAGGAGATGATGCCGCTGGTCTTTCAATCTCTGAAAAAATGAGAGCTCAGGTTAGAGGCCTAAATACGGCTTCAAGAAATGCTCAAGACGCTATTTCTATGATTCAAACAGCTGAAGGTGCACTAAATGAGACTCATGCAATACTTCAAAGAATGAGGGAATTAGCAGTACAAGCTGCGAATGACACTAATGTTACGAAAGACAGAGACGCTGTAGCAGATGAAATTGGTACATTGGTGGCTGAGATTGACAGAATATCTTCAAGTACAACTTTCAATGAAAAGAAACTTTTGGATGGTACAGTAGCTGCTACTTTCCAAATTGGTGCTGACTGCAATGTATCTATGGGACTATCAATAGCAACAATGAGTTCAGCAGCTTTGTCAGTTGATGGACTTGATGTAAGTGATCATGCAGGTGCAACTGCCGCTATAGGCACAGTAGATGCTGCAATTAAAAGAGTATCTGCCGAGAGATCAAAATTAGGTGCAAACCAAAACAGATTAGAGCATACTATTAAAAACCTAGATAATGCATCTGAAAACATTCAAGCTTCTGAATCTAGAATAAGAGATGTAGATATAGCGAAGGAAATGATGGAGTTTACTAAAAACAATATTCTTCAGCAAGCTGCACAGGCTATGCTTGCACAAGCAAACCAAGCACCTCAAGGTGTACTTCAATTGTTGAGATAGTTTAATTATTAGGAGTATATAACCATGGAGGGTCGTCGGAATGCGACTCTCCTATCTTTATATAAAAAAGTATTTTTTACTAAAAAAGTCTAATAGGGTGGGTGAGTATAATGGTATTAAGTCTTTGTATGATTGTAAAAAATGAGGAAGAAAATATAAAAGAATGCCTCGATAGAACACTCAAATGTGTTGATGAAGCCATTATTGTAGACACAGGGTCTACCGATAATACAAAAAGTATTTTGAGAGAATATGGAGAATTAGATAAGGTTACCATTATAGACTATGTTTGGGAAAGTGATTTTAGTAAGGCAAGAAATAAGTCCATAGAGAATGCCAAGGGAGATTATATATTAATTTTAGATGCTGATGAAAGAATTTTTTGTGACAGACCTAAACTAGAAGAATTTTTAATGGAGAATAAGGAGCTTGCGTATACTATAGCTATATATAATATATATGAGAATCAAGAGATGGTTGTTTCTAATGGTATGATAAGATTGTACAAGAACCAAAACGCTTCATATACCGGAGCAATTCACGAGCAATTAGAGATAGATGGGAAAAAGCGTTTAGGTGCAACAATAGATGATAAGATATGTAAGATATATCACTTTGGATATAGCAGAAATGCATTTCAGATTAAGGGTAAGCAAAAAAGGAATATGGATATTATTAATGCCGAAATAGAAAGAAAACCTAATGATCCATTTAATTGGTACAACAAAGGTGTTATGGAGATGATAGCAGGAAATCTGGACGTTGCAATAGATAATTTTGTAAAAGCCCATGACTTATGTAATGGGGTTAGAATGGCATATCACAATGATTTAGTTATTAGAATGATACAATGCATGCTTATGCAAAAAAAGTATAAGCAAGTTATTGATTTTATTAATAATTTAGTAAATGATCCTTATATCAATAAAATGCCGGATATATATTATTATCTAGGCATTTCCTTTAAAGAGGGTAAAAAGTATGATTTAGCAATAAAAAAATTTAGAAAAGCAATAGAAATTGGGGATACTACAACAGGAATATCAAAGTTTGGTTCGGGGAGTTATCTTCCGATGCTTGAATGGGCAAACATTTTGAAAATAAATAAAAAGTTTGAACAATCGATAGAAAAATATAAAGAAGCTATATTACATCATAATAATATAACTAATCAAGGGTTTACTGAATTAAAACAATTACTTTTACAAAAAAATAGAATAGATGAACTAGAAGAATTAGAGAAAAGAATATCAATGAAAAATTCTAATACAAAAGAACCTAATAAGCTTAATGGTGAACTTGAAAGGTATAAAAAAGAATTTAAAGAAAAGATACAGAGCCTTATAGAAAGAGGATTGCTGGAAGATACAAAGAAAGCAATTCAGGAATATGAAAGAATTGTGACAGAGGATATAGATATGTATTCTATCAAAGGTGTCATAGCTATGATGGAAAGAGATGTGGAAAAAGCAGAAAATATTCTAAAGGAAGGATTAAATATTGAACCGCTAAATTTTGATATACTTTACAATATTGCTTATCTTTATGAAATGAAAGAACGGTTTATTATGGCATATAAATATTATAAAGAGAGTAAAAAAGTTGCTAATAAAGAAATTGCAAGACAAATTGGAGAAAAATTATTAGAACTAGAAAAGATAGAAGTTGTCAGTGAATACACTAGGAGCTAAAGAAGGAATTCTATAATAAAATTTATAAATGATGACCAATGTTAAAAAAAGTGTTGATATATTTATGTATTAAATAAAAATATGAGGTAGGTTCTGATCTGTGAAAGTAGTTATGTTAGCAGGAGGACTTTGGGTTATATTATAAGACTATATAATATTTTGAATTGGCAAAAGAGCAGGGATATAACAAAAAAGAGATTTTGGAATATTTAAATTGAATAAATGAAAAAAGTGCTTCATTAAGTCAGGACAATAGTTGGTTATTACTGAGATAGACAAAAAACAGGATTCGGGGTGAAGACAGATGGTAAGCATAGTAATATTGACCTATAACAAACTTGACTACACAAAACTCTGTATTGATAGTATCAGGAAGTTTACACCAAAGGGTTCGTACGAGATAATAGTAGTTGACAACAATTCAACTGATGGTACAGTCAAATGGCTTAATGAGCAGAGTGATTTGATAAAAATTTTAAACAAAGAAAACCTTGGGTTCCCGAAAGGATGCAATCAAGGAATAGAGATTGCAAAAGGTGAGTATATACTTCTCCTTAATAATGACACAATAGTGACAGAAAATTGGCTGAATAATATGCTTACATGTATAAACAGTGATGATAGTATCGGTGCCGTGGGGACGGTCACAAACTATTGCTCGAATTATCAAACCATAAGCACACAGTACAAGTCAACAGATGAAATGCATATATTTGCAGCCGAACACAATGTATCCAATCCTAAGCTTTGGGAAGACAGATTAAAGCTTGTTGGATATTGTATGCTTATCCGGAAGGATATTGTGGAAAGGATTGGAATGTTGGATGAAAGGTTTACCCCAGGAAATTTTGAAGATGATGATTATTCAGTAAGAATATTAAAAGCAGGATTCAGATTGGTGCTTTGTAAGGATACTTTCATACACCATTTCGGAAGTACATCGTTTAAGGAAGATACAGGTAAGTACCAACAATTGCTTTTGGACAACCAGATTAAGTTCGAAGAAAAGTGGGGATTCAATCCTATATATTCAGGGTTTATCAGGAACGAGATTGTCGATATGATTGATGACTCTGAGGATAGTAATATAAATGTATTGGAAGTAGGCTGTGCATGTGGTGCAACCCTGTTGAAGATAAAAAGCAAGTATAAAAATGCTGGCTTGTTCGGCATTGAATTAAATGAAAACGCAGCCCAAATAGCCGGACTATTTTCGCATACAAGTACTGCCAATATTGAAGATGCCGATTTGGGTTATGAGAATGCATTTTTTGACTATATAATATTTGCAGATGTTTTGGAACACTTGAATAACCCGTGGGATGTCCTAAAAAACATAAAAAGGTATCTAAAGCCTGAGGGCAAAATATTGGCAAGTATACCTAATGTTATGCATTATAGTGTTTTAAAAAGCCTATTAAACGGTTTTTGGACTTATCAGGATGCCGGTATATTGGACAGAATACACCTAAGATTTTTTACACATGTTGAAATTATCAAAATGTTTAAAGCGGCAGGCTATGAAGAAATAGATCTAAATAGAACAATGATACCTGCTTCAAATGAAGACAGTGCTTTTATAGATAAATTATGTTCAATTACTTCAAACGAACTTAGAATTCAATATGAATCGTACCAGATACTAGTCAAGGCCTCGGAAAGAAAGAGCGACAGTAATATCAAATCTATACTGCTTGATATTTCTAAAAATATAAACTTTAAATCAAACTGTGAAAAGTTAAGTTGCTATACACATGAACAAATAATTGATTGCATTGTAAAGTATATCGACAATAAAGTCGATATTTTAAACAACTTAGCAATATGGTTGTTTGAAAAAGGCAACTATAATGATATTTTGTTGTATCTTGATAGGGCGTTCTCTATCAGTAGTAACGATCAGGATACGCTCTATAATCTTGCTTATGTTTTAAATTATATTGGTGAAAAGAAAATAGCAGAAAAATATGTTGATATGATAAAAGTAAGGGATGAGCAAGTTGAAAAACTGGCTCTCAGTATTAAAGGGATTGGCATGTAAAAAAGATGGTAAGTTGGGATTGTCAAAAATTATAAGGATGTGTTTACGTATGGGTAGAATAATTGAAAATGCAAAGAAAAGGATATGCCTTATATTTCCCTATATAGCAGATGTACATCTAACAAAAGATATTGGTTTGATACCATATATTTTGCAAAAGTATTTCGGGTATGAATCTACCATTGCTACTAACAAGCAAGGGGAATATCCTTCTTTGGATACCTTTGTTAAAGGTATAAAATTGGACTTTATGGACAATACAGGGGATCTGGCCTGGGATATACAAAATTATGTTAAGAATAATGCACTGAATTATGATTATATATGCCTTTATGGTGTTTATGATTTTTATATAAAGGCATCGGAGATATATAAAAAGATAAGAATTGATGGAAAGATTTACCTAAAGCTTGATGCGAATATATCATGGATGAATAGCATACAGCTAAATCATGAGGTCGACAGTTTTCTAAAAAGATGTGATTTGATTAGTGTCGAATGTAAGGACATATACGTTTACCTTAATAAAAAATGGCCTTACATGGTTGAGTATATTCCAAACGGTTATTATGGTTTCAATGAAAGCAATAGGGTAGAGTATAAGGAAAAAGAGAACATAATTATGACCGTGGGAAGAATAGGCACTCAGCAAAAGGCAAATGAAGTATTGCTGGAGGCGTTTAGATTGGTATCAGATAAACTGCTGGGTTGGAAGCTGAAAATCATTGGAGGTGTGGAAGAAAAGTTTCAAGTATATGTAGATGATTTTTTTAGTAAGTACCCTCATCTTTTGGATAAAATAATTTTTACAGGCCAGATAAGCGATAGAAGTGTAATGGATAAGGAATACAGGAAGGCAAAGATTTTTTGCCTGACATCTAGGTGGGAAGGCTTTCCCAATGTGTTTCCAGAGGCAGGGAAAAATGGGTGTTTCATTATATCAACTGATATAGAGCCGGCTAGGGATATTACAGATAACCGAAAATTCGGGGAATTATTTGCTATTGATAATACTAACCAACTTTCCGATATCCTTGTAAAGGTATGTCACAATGAAGAAAGATTGAGTGAGGTATGTAGTGGAATCCAGGATCACATTCGGGATAACTTTGACTGGATAAATATATGCAGGAAACTTGACATAATGCTAAACAATGTTGGAGGTGGCGACAGTGTATGATCTAAAGAATGACAACGGCAGGATTTTTCTTATTAATAAGATGAATCAGCAGGAAATTGATATTATTGACTTCAGAAATTTATACGAGAACCTATCGAATATACCGAGTGACACTCTTTATAGAAAGTATCTGGAAATAATTAATAACTATCAGATAATTCAGAAGTATACTTTTGGAGAGACAACATATATTGATATTTTGGCTATTACAAGCCTTATTTTTAAAAGATTGATGCAGGGCGGCTGCAAAAACATCCGGTCACTGGAGGTAGG
>CAYXPB010000289.1:0-6688 GCA_964466645.1 uncultured Acetivibrio sp.
AGTAATGAAACTTGTGAAAATGAAGTATATGAGCAATTAAAAATGTTAGGAATTGAAGAAGATATAACTGATTCGTTTTAAACCGCCATCAAAATCTGTAAAGAATTACTATTAAGTATCACAACCAACTAACCGATATAGGAATTAATTAATTCGTCATAACATTATAATTCACTATCTAAGTGGGGAGGATGAATAACTATGAAAGTGGTTATATTAGCAGGCGGTCTGGGCACACGTATCAGTGAAGAAAGCCACTTGAAGCCAAAACCCATGATATCAATAGGTGATTCCCCTATTCTATGGCATATCATGAAATACTATTCTTATTATAATTTCAATGAGTTCATTATTTGCTGTGGATATAAGGGGTATGTAATTAAAGAGTATTTTGCAGATTATTATTTGCACCGTTCAGACATTACCTTTGATTTTGCAAATAATAATGAAATGGTCATACATTGTAATGTTGCGGAACCTTGGAAGGTCACTGTTGTTGATACAGGTTTGAATACACAGACTGGAGGAAGAATAAAGCGTATACAAAAATATATAGGCGATGAACCTTTTATGCTGACCTATGGAGATGGTGTTTCGAATGTGAATTTAGATAAGCTTGAAGCCTTTCACGATAAGCATAAGAAAATTGCAACAATAACTGCTATACAACCGGGTGGAAAATTTGGCGTATTAGAGATTAATAATGATCAGAATATAACAAACTTTACTGAAAAAGGTAAAGAAGATGGTGGCTGGATAAATGGTGGTTTTATGGTTTTAGAACCACAGGTTTTTGATTTTATCGAAGATGATACTACTATATTGGAAAGGAAGCCCTTTGAGACACTTGCAACACAAGGTGAGTTGGTTGCATTCAAGCATAAGGGCTTTTGGCAATGCATGGATACCCAAAGGGATAAGAGCTATTTGGAGTATATATGGGAGCAGAAACGTGCACCTTGGAAGGTATGGTAAAGGCAATAATGATACTCGGTCTATATTAATGAAATTTTTAAAGGAGAGTATATAAGTGAAAATTAGAGTGGCAGATTATATAGCAAATCTACTGTTTGAAAAGGGTATAAAAAATGTTTTTACTGTGGTGGGCGGCGGAGCAATGCACCTTAATGATGCTTTCGGACAACATAAAGATATTGAATGTATATACAATCATCATGAACAAGCAAGTGCCATTGCAGCAGAAGCCTATGCACGTATGAACAGCAAAATTGCAGGCGTATGCGTGACATCGGGACCTGGTGGAACAAACACACTTACAGGTGTTCTATGTGCTTGGCTTGATTCTATCCCAATGCTGGTTATTTCTGGCCAGACAAGGTATGCAACCACTGTTGAAAGTACCGGCCTTAAGTTGAGACAGTTCGGTGAGCAGGAATATAATATTATTGAGTCTGTTAGACCTATGACTAAGTATTCTATCATGGTTAAGAACCCTTATGAGATCAGGTACCATATTGAAAAAGCAATATACGAAGCAACAACGGGGCGTATGGGTCCTTGTTGGATAGATGTGCCGCTTGATGTTCAAAGTGCCATCATAGATGATTCACAATTACCGGGCTTCAACTTTTCAAAAGAAAGTAAATTCAGCAATGAATATTGTGAAATAATAACAGAAAAAATCAGAAATGCAGAAGCACCGGTGCTGATTGTAGGTTCTTCTGTCAGAAAAATGGGTTACGTAGACCAAATACATGAACTTGTTTCAAAACTTAACATTCCTGTTATATGCCCTACCACCATCTCCGATACCTTTGACAATTCTCATCCCTTGTATTATGGCAATTTTGGGGTGTTTGGAGGCCGGGTTGGCAATTTCATAATTCAAAATTCGGACTTGATATTGGCTTTAGGAGCAAGAATGTCTTTTAAACAAATAGGATTTAACTATTCTTCCTTTGCACCTAACGCTGAAAAAATTATAGTTGATGTTGATAGTGAGGAACTTAAAAAAAGTACATTAGATATTGATATTCCAATAAATGCGGATTTAGTGGATGTAATTTCCACTCTAAATGAATTTATAACAGAAAAATTACCCATAAAAAATGAATGGGTGAATTATTGTAATATATTAAGGGATAGATATAAATCAATGCCACAGAAGGCTTCTGAAAGTGAAACAGTCAATCCATACTACTTCGCAAGTAAATTGCAAGAAAAAATGCCTGACGACGGGATTATTGTTGTTGGAAACAGCTGTGCCTGTGTTTCCATCCTTCAAATGGGAATATCGAAAAAAGGGCAACGGCTTTTTGGAAATGTAAATTGCGGCACCATGGGATATGATATTCCTGCTGCAATAGGAGCAGCACTTGCAGCAAAAAAAGCTGTTATTTGTGCAACTGGTGACGGCAGTTTTCAAATGAACATACAGGAGCTGCAGACAATTGTTCATAATAATTTGCCGGTTAAACTCATTGTTTTTAATAATGAGGGTTACCAAGCAATAGTGCAATCACAAAAAAACTTCTTCGGAGGTGTCTTATCCGGATGTACCAGGGAGAGCGGTATCAGCTTCCCATCCTTCGAAAAGATTTCTAATGCATATGGTATTCCTTATAAAAAGATAATATGTCATGAGGATGTTAGTACTGGGTTGGATTGGTTATTATCCCTTGATTCTTATGGATTATGCGAAATAATCCAGGATACAAGCCAGCCTATTGAACCTAAGGTAATGAGCAAGAAGCTGCCTGATGGAACCTTGGTATCTCCGCCGATTGATGATTTATCACCATTTTTGGAAAAGGGGGAATATGAAAAGTATGCAAAATTTAAAGATAGAAAATATTGATATAGGCTCTGAATATGAACCTCTTGTTATTCCGGAAATAGGTATAAACCATAATGGAAGTTTGGAAACAGCATGTAAAATGGTAGATGCTGCCGTACGGGCAGGAGCTAAGATAATTAAACATCAAACTCATATTATAGATGATGAAATGAGCTGTGAGGCCAAGAATGTAATACCTGGCAACTCCACAAAGTCAATATATCAGGTAATGGCTGAATGTGCACTTAGCGAAGAAGAAGAGAAGGAATTGATGGAGTATGTGCAGTCTAAGGGCTTGGTGTTCTTAAGCACTCCATTTAGCAGGGCATCAGCACTAAGGCTTGATAAGTTCGGTGTTTCAGCTTTTAAAATCGGGTCAGGGGAAATGAATAACTATCCTCTGATAGATCTGATTTCAAAGTTTGGCCGTCCAATGATTGTGTCCACAGGTATGAATGACTTGGAATCGGTAAAGAGAACTGCTGAAATAATTACTAAAAACAATTGTCCCTTTGCACTTCTGCATACAACAAATTTATACCCTACACCAGTTGAATTTGTCAGACTTGGAGCGATGCTTGAGCTGAAGGAGTTTGGGGTACCCTTCGGACTATCTGACCATACACTTAATAATAATGCTTGTATCGCAGCAATAGCACTGGGTGCATCTATTGTCGAGAGACATTTTACTGATACAAAAGACAGAGTAGGTAATGATATCATTTGCTCAATGGATGAGACTGAATTGAAATGCTTAATTGAATCATCAAAAGAAGTATATAGTATGCTTGGGGGCAAAAAAGCTCCTCTCCCCGAGGAGAAGGTTACAATTGATTTTGCATTTGCGACAGTTGTAACAATTTCGGATATAAAAGAAGGAGAACTGTTTACTTCAGAAAACTTGTGGGTAAAAAGGCCTGGAACCGGTGAAATAAAAGCAGTAGACTATGAAAAGCTTATAGGAAGGCGGGCAAAAGCAAATATAAAGAAAGATACACACATTACTTGGGGAATGGTACTTTAAATTGGATAATAAGAGAATTGTATTTATAACCGGGACAAGGGCTGACTATGGTAAACTAAAACCACTTATCAAGGAGACACAGAAATATTTTGACACATATATATTTGTCTGTGGCATGCATTTATTGCAGCAATATGGTAATACCTGCAATGATGTATTAAGAGACGGTTACAAGAATGTACGTTGTGCTGAGGATATAACATACACAGGTAAAATGGATGTTGACCTGGCAAGTACCATTGTTAGTTTAAACTCTTATATAAGTAAGGTAAAGCCATATTTGATTGTTGTGCATGGTGATAGGATTGAGGCATTGGCTGGTTCGATTTCTGGAATGCTTAACAACATTCTGATAGCACATATTGAGGGTGGTGAAGTAACTGGTACAGTGGATGAATCAATACGTCACTCTATAAGTAAAATGGCACAATATCATTTTGTGGCGAATTTTGAATCTAAGCTCCGTATACTTCAGCTTGGTGAAAGAGAAGAAAACATCCATGTTATCGGATCTCCAGATGTAGATATAATGATTTCTGATTTGCCCGATATTGAGGCTGTTAAAAGCAGGTATAACATAAAATTTGATAAATATGCAATACTTATGTATCATCCAGTAACGACAGAGATATCAAAGGTCGGGGACAATATACGCAATCTATTGATAGCGGCAAAGGAAAGCAGCTGTAATTATATTATTATTTATCCTAATAATGATTTAGGAAGTGATATCATTATAGAGGAAATCGAAAAACTTGAAGAAAACGAGAAATATAAGCTTTTTCGTTCGCTGCCCTTTGAAGATTTTTTAAGTCTATTAAAAAACGCATCTTTTATCATTGGCAACTCAAGTGCTGGGATACGTGAAGCTTGTGTTTATGGTATTCCCGCAATTGATATTGGGACAAGGCAACATGGTCGATATCAGTGCTCTTTTTTAAGAAATATACAGCACACAACAGAAGCTGCTGACAACATTTTATCATGCATCAGTAAAGTAGAAAAATATAAACATACCTCGAACTATTTTGGCGAGGGAAACAGCTCAAAATTATTTGTTGATATCCTGAGATCAGTGGAGGGTGCATCTATACAAAAGAAGTTTGTTGATACAAGTGAAACTCAGGAAGCAATCAAAAATTACATAAATGAGGTGTGCTTTTAATGAAAACAGCTGTATTAACAGGGGGAACAGGATTCTTAGGATTTTGGCTGCTAAAAGAGCTTGTTAAAAATAATATTTTAGTTTATGTAATAGTAAGGAAAAATTCGAAAAGACGCGGAAGGCTCAATGGAATTTCAGGAATTGAAATAATTGAGCTGGATATGGAAGAAATATATGATTTGCCAAAGTTCATAAATTCGGCAGATGTGTTTTATCACTTAGCATGGGAGGGGGAAAGAAATGACTTTTCTTCCCAGTTGAAAAATATTACACAAGCAGTTAATGCTATGCAAGCGGCACATAAGATAGGTGTTAATAAATTCATTATGCCGGGTTCACAAGCTGAATATGGAATCTACAATCACGAGGTTGATGAAAACTCACCGGTTAATCCCAATACCGCCTATGGAGCCTGCAAAGTTGCTTGTTATAATATACTAAGAGTTTTGTCAGAGCAAATAGCTTTACCACTTACATGGGTAAGAGTCTTCAGCGTATATGGTGAGGGGGATAATCCCAACACACTAATATCATATTTATTCAGGTGTTTCAAGGAAATGGAGACTCCAAAGCTTACCAGAGGAGATCAGCTATGGGATTTCCTATATGCCGAAGATGCTGCGGCTGCTTTATATTTGTTAGGAGAGAAGAGCAATTATGGCTTGTACAATCTAGCTTTTGGTGAAAGTCGACCACTTAAAGAGTATGTTATGGAGGTAAGAGACTTGGTAAGTCCGGATTCTGAGCTTGATTTTGGTACGAATATATCACCAAATATAGTTGAATTGAAGGCAAACATTGACAAAATTAAGAGCGATATCGGATGGAAGCCTACAGTGGGTTTTAAGGATGGAATTCTGAAGGTGAAGAACCATAGTAATGTTTGATTGTATTTCCAGAAGGGAGTATGTACAAATGGTAAAGCCAACATATGAAAATTTTATAAAAATGCTTGATGAAAAGTTAACTATAGAAAAAATAAGGCAAAAGGATTCAAGCTTAAGAAAAGGGATACTAAATATAAAGAACGGAAGCAAAATATATATATGGCCTTTAGGAAAAATGGGAGAAAGAGTATATGAGAACCTTAAAAACAATGGATATGACAGAATAATTTTAGTTGATAAAAGCTGTAAACTTCATAATGCGATTACACCGGATGAACTGGTTTTTGAGGAAGATGATGTTTTGATTATATCTACACTTAGACACTGCAACGAAATATATAATCTAGCCGAACAGAAAAAATGCAAAAATATTTTAATGTACTATAATATTAAAGAACTAGGAGTGATTTCTCCAATAGTATTTCCAGCTGATTTTTATGACAAATGTTTTGAAGAATTATCAATACATCTTCTTAATAATATTGAGGGATATAAGCGAATGTATTTCTCGTTAGAGGATGAAACATCGAAAAAAGTCTTCCTTAATAGTATGTTGTTTCGCCTAACACTTGATATAAGGTACACCTTTGAATACAATAATGGAATTCAATATTTTGATGATGCTATTATTGATTTTGACTTTAATGGAGCAGTAATTGATGGAGGTGCTTATAATGGAGATACTTTGGAGCAGTTTTTGAAATTGGTGTTATCGGACAGGCTATTTGTCAGTAACTTGGACAAGATAAATTGCAGGGAGAATAAAAAGAAAAAAGCAGGTACATATGACCTGCATAAACTAAAATTCCGGATAG
>CAYXPB010000290.1:0-6643 GCA_964466645.1 uncultured Acetivibrio sp.
GGTAACTACAGTAGATAAATGTCTGCTGTTTGCTTACAACTATATTGTACTAGGAGGTTATTATATTGAATATACAATCTTTATGTACAGAGGTACTAATTGATGAGGTACTCGAACAATACTCCCAAATGGTTTATAGAGTTGCATTATCATATGTAAAATCAAGGCATGATGCTGATGACCTGATTGATACTACCAAAGCAGCAATAAAAGCAAAGCAGACTAAAAAAAGGGGATTTTCAAAAGTATATGGTTATACTGCCATTGCAGCTAGTGTTGCATTATTGATTACTATATTTACAGTGTCTTATGTTTTGAAAAATCCTAATTTAATTGATGATGTTAATAAAAATAACTTAACAAAACCTAGTAATGGAAATCAAATTGCTGAAAAATACTTTAATGAAATATCAGGTATAAACTCCGCAAATTATAGTAACAGTCGTTATCTGATCCATAGCGGTGATTATCCTATGTATAATAAGAACTCAATCTTTAACGACTCCGATGTTATAGTTATAGGTAAAGTTGAAAAAATAAAAGGAACTATGGAATATTTTCCAGAAATTCAATTAGACGAAACATTATCTGAAGAAGAAAAACAAAAAATATTGAATGAAATAAACCGAAAACCGCTTATATTTACAGTTTCTACAATTAGAGTAGATAAAGTTTTAAAGGGAAATTTGCAAGAAGGAGAAGTAATTGAAATTAAGCAACTTGGTGGAAAAACAAATGGTAGCGAAGTAATGAGTGAAAATGTAGAATTTTTTAAAGAAGGTAGCAATAAAGTTTTCTTTTTAGAGGATTACAGAAACGATTTTGGAAATGACATGCCATTCTCACCAGTAAATCCTATTCAAGGAGATATAGAAATTGTTGACGGCAAACTTAAAAATAAAGTGCAAATAAAAAATAACAAAGAAATACAAATTGTGGAAGATGGTATTTCTATAAAAGAGTTTATTGATTATGTAAAGACAAAGGTGGAGTAGGTTTTATTTTCGTTAGAATAAGTTAAAAAGTATCAACTTTTTAACTTTAAACAAATTGTAAAAAGCAACCTTCTTAAAGTTAATGAAGCTACTTAAAAGAAGGTTGCTTTCGAATTAGTGTTCTCTTATGTTGCCCCAAAGAAGTCAATTGCTATGCCGGTATCCGAAACTTAGGTAATTATTCATGTGATTAGAAAGGACAGGTTATCAAATTTAATGTGTCCTTTTTGAAGTTGAATCTGTAGGGTGGATTTTTTGCAACACTACCCTTTACTCCACGGAGGTGTCCACAAGGGTGGCTCCGCGTTCTCCAACAACTACATACTGATTCCGCTGCTTGCTATTCCATAAAATGTAGATAATCTTAGATCTTGGTACACTTTTTTACTCCAGTTTATGCCATCAGCGGATTTTACTACTGTCCTACTATTCCCTGTAGCAAGAAAACACTTGTTATCCCATATAATACTTCTCAAACCGTCCACTGGAGTATTTACCTCCTCCCAGTTAAGCCCATCGGGAGAGGAAAATATTTTCCCTTCGCCGGAAATACTACCGACGGCGACGAATCCCTTCCCGTCCGAAGCGATACTTTTCAGTGGACAGTACGAGAATATTCCATTAGCCCCTTTTAAAGATTCAATCCACTGAGAACCATCCACGGAAGTGAATACAATTCCATCTTCATTTCTCCCATTATAGCCCCCAACAGCCACAAGCACATTTCCATTCCAGGAAACACCATAAAAATTGCACAGCAAATTGTCAATTTTTATTTCCTTCCATGACAAACCGTCATAGGAAAGTAAAACTGTTGCCTTTTCTCCAACCGTAACAAACTTTTCTCCATCCCATACAATTCCGTAAAGTGTGTTTTTTGATGGTGAGATTCCAGGTTGCCATTCGAACCCATTTTCAGACGTAATTATTGTACCACCTTCTCCTACAGCAACATATTTATCACCACCATATGTAACCGCATAAAGATTACTCTTTGAAGGATCTAACCTTTTTGCCCATGTTTTTGCATCACTGGAGTGTGAAAATGCAACCATACCATTTTCTCCTACCAAAACATACCGATCACTTCCATTATAGGTGATGCCGTATAAATCAACCCCAACAGGAATTACCTCTTCATCCGCTTTATCAAGTTGTTTCTCAGTTCCGTTTTTATTAGTTGTACCCAGAGTTATGTCTGGTATGACGTCTTTCTCTACCTGGGGACTTTTTTCTGCGTTTATTATGCAAAAAATATTTACAATTAGTAAAATAGCAACAAGTACTTTCAGAAATGTGTCTTTTTTCATAAATATCCATCCTATATTAATTTATCTAACAACTTCCCTGAACTAAAGTTTGTCATCAAAAATTCCAACTACTTAGAACCTTATTTGCATTAAGTATATCTTTTCTATAAATAAAAGTAAAGTTTGTAAATTGTAATTTTGTGACGATAACAAATGTTCGACCTACTTGTTTCTTCTTAAAATTCTCGATTATTGGGGTTGTAAGCCTAAACCCCCGAAATTTTTGATTTGGTAATATATTCAAATTTATTCCCATTCTTCGCTGAAAATTGCAACCAGTTCATCTAAATATATAGGATTCTTATTACTGCAAAAGATGTAATGTCCAAGTAAGTGTATATGTTGCCAAGCAACAGGTGAAATTTTTAATAATTTTTCAATTGCTTCTTGATTATTATTCTGCTGAAATTTTTCTAGTAATCTTGATAAAAGTGCAGAGTTATAGTAAATAATAGCGTTTGCAATCAATCGACCGCATTGATTAGCAATTTCTACTTCTATATCAGTTTTGCCAGATAACTGTTTCTTCCCATTTACCTGTGAGATGGCTGCACGCAGTTGATGATACGATTCAATTCTGTTCTGGGACCGGTGTACATTTTGCTGTAATTTATGGTCACTTAAATATTTCAAAGTATAGATACTACGCTTTAATTTATCAAATTCAAAAATAGCCTTTAATATACGATTTTGTTTGTAAGTGCAAAGCTTTTTGATAATTTTACTTTGAGTAGTTTCTTTATTAGCAAGGGTTAGAACAATTTGCTTAATTTTAGGATGCCATTCTTCAATTATCAAATCATGGTCAATTTGACCTACGGGTTTTATCCAGAAGTCTTCATAATTCTCAAGGTCATCACTACAATAAAGATGCTTCAATTGTGCTTCTAAATCAGTAAATCGAGGTCTAAAATCTGATTTGAACCAGTGTAATATAATGAAATTAGCTTTATTGATACTGTGCATATCGCCTGTAATTGCAGTTGGTACAATGTCTGTTGTATTATTATAAAAAATATCAAACACATAGTAGCTCTCATGCTCATGTGCTCCTATAAGTTCACCCTGAACAGGAATATGATTAACAAGCAAAGTATATGCAACAACACCTTTGCCTTTACCAAAGTATTTTTTTGAATAACGTGCTTTGGTTGTCGGATGTTCAACACCATACTTTTGACCATCAACGCTACCATACAGATTTGATAAATCAAAAGAATAATGAGTAAAAATAGGTAATTTTGAAATGGCATTACTTATAATATCATTGGCTTCTTGAATCGTAGTTTTACGAAAATACTGCTGATAGGCATAATTTAGCGTATGGTAAGGTATATCACTTATCTTTGATAGTTTTAATCTTCCATGGTTCATAGCTTGAGATATAATAACAGCAAGTAGTACATCATCATCTGCTCTTTGCTTTGCATAATGGGTTTGTAAAGGGTTAAATGCTGATAAAAACCCACATTTTTCATTAACAAACCGAAGGACATCTATATTATCAACCATGGATAACTTTTGATAAAAGCTATCCTGTAAATCTTCCTCTTTTTGCTCTATTCTAGGCTTATGAAAGGAAAGAGTTTTGTTTTGAACATCGTACTGAATATGCTCTGAATCTTTTTGTTTGAGCATTTCATCAAATAATATCCAATGAGTTTTAAGCTCAGTATATAATTCTTCTATTTGTTCAGTAATTGGTTTCAATAGGCAGGGTAAATTAAACTGTTTGAGTATGGCGTCATCGTCAGTCAGAGGAACTAATTCATGTTCAAAATAGCGATGATTAATACTATCATCTATATATAATTCTCCTGATTCTAAACGCTTAGTAATTTGGCGATATACCCAAAATTCATATCTATTTGCTTGTAATCCTGTAATATTGCCTTCTGAATCAGCAAATGTAAGGTGCTGTTTCAATTTCTTTGGAATAGTTGCAATATAATTCTCAATATTTGTAGCACTTTTAAGATTTTTTTGTTTTGAAAAATCCTGCTTTAACTGCTCAATTGCTGTTAACCAAGGACTGTTAGCGATAGCACTAGCAAAATCAAGAGTCACAAATATAGCTCTTAAATGCTTTTTGAATTTATGCCCAATAGTGTCAACCGCTTTCCATTTTAAGGAGAGTTCGGTTATTGGCTTTTGTATCATTTGATAAGCAGTATTTATTAAATCATCTTCTGGCATCAAGGTAAATACATGTTTTTGACGGATTTCACCAAAAGTAGTGTTGTCACTAACATTTTTATCAACATATAGCTGGAGTAACTTGCCAATTGTTGCTGATTTCACTTGTTGATGTCGGGCATGTTTTGTGAAATTTTCCTCAGCAGTATCTTTAGTTTCTTCATCAAATTGCTTTAAGTGATACCCAAAAGCATTTATCAAATTGTCTGTCAATTGAAGATACCGTTGCCAAACATAGCAAAGTAAATATAAATATGATTGTTTTTGGTTAAGGTTTCTTAACTCGTATACCGTATAATAATTTATTAAATCAGCATAATAAAGCAGGTTTTGCCTTGATATTTCAAACTTTGGCATGAGTTGTTTTATAAGCAAATATAATGGCTTAATTGTTTCTAATTTTTGACGTTCTTGAGTCATCAGTTTATAACCAAAGTCTTTTGAATCTTGTTTAAGAGCTGCCAAATAAGATATAACATCATCCCGGGATAAAAGTTGTTCAATTACTTGTTTCGATTGCTCATTTAAAGCATCCATGATGATATTACCCAGTCTTTGACGTTCTGAGTTTATAGCTTTGCTTATAATGTCCTGTAAAGTAGTATAACCAGGGCGAATGATTTTTTTATCATTTATAAACTGTATCAATTCTGCCAGAATAAAACTGACAGTAACATCTTTTTTAGATGATTTTATAATATGCGAATATAATAATTCAGTATACTCTTTTGACCATAAACTGTAGTCATACAGTTTTGTAATTTGTTTAATCTGTGTATATCGCTCATACTGAGTAATAGGTTCAGCTAAAAAATGCTTTTCTGGAAAATACATTTGCATCAAAAAAGTAATATCTTCTTCGGGAATGTTATTCCAATCCAAATCGAAAAACATGTGTTTAGCTTTAAAATAGCCAATTTGTAAAGCACAATAAATTTTCGAAGACAATGTAGAACGTGAAAACATTATTTCCTGTTCACGATTAGTTAATGTAAGGTATTCATACTGCTGCGATTCGCTAAAGTCAGGTATTCCATACAATGCAAATCTTTCTTCCTCTGACATTATAGTCAATCTCTTATTTGGAGCAGACATAGTTTACTTCCATTCGGGTGTTTCGTATTTTTTAACTAATTTATAAAATGATGTCCTTTTTAAATTGAGCTCTTTAATACATTGTGTGGCGGTAATATTGCCTTTTTTCCATGCAGTATAGAATTTTTCAAAGTCTGTCGGGAAGCAAATTTGGGGTCTGCCTAAATGTTTTCCTTTTATTTTTGCAGCATCAATACCTTCACGCTGACGTTCACGTATTCTTTTTCTTTCATCTTCGGCAAGCCAACTCAGTACCTGTAAAACAATATCCTGAATTAAGGTTTCCAGTCCGTTTAGGTCTTTGAATTTAGTGGTATCAAGCAATGGCATATCAAGTACAACAATTTCAATTCCCTTAACCTTAGTTAGCTCATGCCATTCATTCAGTATCTGTTGCTTATTTCTACCAAATCGATCAAGAGACTTTATATACAATACATCGCCCTTTTGCATTATTCTTTTTAATAACTGATATTGTGGTCTTGAGAAGTCTTTACCACTTTGTTTTTCTATAAATATAAGACCATCCTCAATATCATTTTCTTTCATTGCGATGATTTGTCTATCCTCATTTTGTTCTTTGTCACTTACTCTTATATAGCCATATTTACGTCCCAAAATAAATTCTCCCGATAGTGTATTTTTATAAAAAGTTTATCAATATTGTTTGTAATGGTCAATAATTTTTATGAATATTCTAAAATTTAATTTGTTAAGGTTTACGAATGAAAAAAACAGGATATTTTCATGTCCTAAAAGGTACACCTTAACGAATATAAATTTGAAAGGGGGAATAATCTGAGTGTATGAAATAATAATATATAAAAACAAAGATGGAGAAGACAAAATTACTGAGTATATAACTGAATTAGGAAAGAAAGCTCAAACAAGCAAAGAACATCGAGTGAAAGTTAAAAAGATAATCCAGTATCTTGATTTATTAAGAGCACTAACACCGCTTATATATACTCATATAAACCCATATGGAAACTTTGACCTGAATATGGAGGAAAGAATACCGATAGATATTACCATATATTGACGTTT